>JAJFMB010000038.1 GCA_021772355.1 Chlamydiota bacterium
AGATGACATAAATTCTCATGAGAAAGGATAAGAAAATCAACATCATGCAGCGTCGTGAGGATCTCAACAAATTCATTACAAGGTTCGTCATCCCGCACAAACACGATCAGGTCAGTATTTTTCTTCAATTTAATCGTACGAATGGCCTGAAAAATAGCGGAAGTAAGACCCTCTTGGCTTGTCACAGAAAGCAAAATACATCGACGCCCCCGTAGTGCTTCGATTAATGCGAAAAGGTGATCCACATCAAACACTTTATTCTCGACATCTTGTTCCAAAAGGCGTCGAGCCAATTCAGAAAGCGTGATGCGGGCACAGCCAAAACGCTCAATGGCAATTCCTGCCGAAATATTAGAGAGCTCTGTTGCTTCTCGCATACTTAATTTATTCGCTAATGACCACGCTAACACTGCCAAAACCGTATCGCCAGCACCCGTGACATCCACCACTTCACGAATGGTCACAGGATAATCCTCTCTCTTTCCTTCACGATAAAAGAGGGAAATCCCCTCCTCTGATCTCGTCACCATCAAAATCTCTGTTTCGATTTGCTCTAAGATACGATTGGTAGCGTGCTCTAAAGGAGCATCCGGCAATAGATTAGCGGCCGCATAAGTCTCTCCCAAATTGGGTTTGATGATCGTCGCGCCGGCATATTTCGTAAAATCCACCCCTTTGGGATCGGCAATAATTGGCAACTTGCGTTTTTTTCCTTCCAAAATGACTTTAGAAAGCAATCCGTTGGATAAGAACCCTTTGCCATAATCCGATATCGCAATCACATCAACGCCTTCCAATAATTTAGGAAGAAGAGTGTGTAATTCTTGCTCAAGAGAATCATCGATAGAGGTGATATTTTCATGATCAATTCGGACAATTTGCTGGCTATCGGCAATGACGCGATTTTTTACAGGTGTCTGATAATCCTTCTGGATTTTCAGCCCTCGGACATCAACGCTCTCTGAGATCAAAGCATCTCTTAGTTTCTCTCCCATAGAGTCGGCCCCGATACGCCCCACGCTCAACACCTCACAGCCTAATGAGACAAGATTTAGCACAACATTGCCGGCACCACCGGGACGGTGTTCTTCATGATTCACATGTAAAACAGCAACAGGTGCCTCAGGGGAAATTCTTCTTGCCTTACCTACAGTGTATGTATCGAGAAGAAAATCCCCAATCACTAGGACTTTGCAGGGTGAGACGCAACTTAAGGCCTTCGCTAATTTTACCATCTTTTTCCTGGTATCAAATACTCACGCACATATTCCACAACTGAATCCTCAAGTGAATAGCATTGAATGTTACCTTCTAATGCCCGGGATGCTTTCTTCATATCAGCGCAAGTGTAATTTTGGTATTTTCCGATTAAATCTTTAGGCATGTCAATATATTCAATTTTAGCAGGAACGTCAATGGCTTTAAAGATCGCTGTTGCCAATTCATTCCATGTCCCTGGAGTACCACGTCCGATATTAAATATTCCCCCTGCATCATTGTCGAGGAAATCGCATGTCATACGCACAGCATCCTTCACATAGATAAAGTCACGCATTTGACCCCCATCAGCGTAGTTGCGAGGATCACAAGATTTAAACAGGCGCACCACACCCTCTTTTTGAGCAGTTGGAAGCACGTGCACAATTGCTGAGGACATTCTTCCCTTATGATACTCGTTTGGGCCGAAGACGTTGAAGTATTTTAAACCCACTGTTTTATCTAAAACACCCTCTCGTTGTAACCACAGATCGAAAAGCTGTTTAGAAAAACCGTACATGTTTAAAGGACTAAGTTGCCTTAGCGTTGCATGATCATCAGAAAATCCAAGAGACCCGTCTCCATAAGTTGCAGCTGAAGAAGCATAGATGAGACGTTGTTCGTTTTTCAGTGCGTATTCAGCAAGACGTACACTAAAACGGTAATTGTTTTCCAAAATGTAACTCGCGTTTGTTTCCACTGTGCTGCTACAAGCACCTAAGTGAATGAAAGCACCAATCTCTGATTCTCTTCCAACTAACCAGTCAAAAAACTGATCTTTTTCGATAATATCGACAAGATTTTTTCCAACTAAGTTCTTCCATTTCTCATCATGACCAAGTTCATCTACAACCACGATGTTCGAGATTCCCTTATCGTTTAAATGTCTTACAACACCTGATCCAATAAATCCTGCACCGCCTGTAACAACGATTAATTTATCATCATATCTTCTCATCATAAATTCCTTTGCTTGAAGTTATAAAATCAAAACACTTTAGCAAAACCTTCAATACTGTTCCACACCTGAATCCCCCTATCTCGAATTATTAAGAAATATTAAAATTGTTGAATCTTAATACAATTTTTAGTAAAATATTACTTTACAATCTAAATTATTAGGCAATAATAATGAAAAAAATAATACTTCTAATATCCATAATTTTAATTACAGCATCACTACCTGTTTTTTCAGCGCAACACGCTTCTACACAACATAGAAAAACTCAGCGAAAACTCGCAGAATTTGCTTCATTTCCCCCAAGTGCCAAGCCCGCGCTCAATGCATTACACCAGTTGCCGGAGTTTAATGACCTTCTTATGAAAGTCCAACAAGAGGGACCTGTTCACCTCAAACTGGAATCTTCCCCATACGGAGAAGACTTTGAAGGATTTTGGGACTCTTCCACTCGTACCATCTCCGTCAACACAAGAACGACACGCTCTTTTGGCCAGGTCATCTGCACAATTCTCTTTGAGCTGCACAACGCCTCCACTACAAACTACTTCAACCAGCTAATCGACCAAGCCAGAAGTGGAAGAATAGACAAAGATGCTTATGTCGAGAAAGTGGAATACACCGAATACAGTAACGCTAGAAACACAGCTAACCTGATTGAAAAAGGGATCAAAATGGATATTTTTCCCTTAGAATCGCGCTGGCCCGTTCCCACCTCTTTTTCTGAACACTATCAAGTTCAACAAATTGCCGGTCACTCTACGTATATCGCCCAAACCTACGATGTCTACAATCCTCGAGGCAAACTCATGCGCTACCGCGGCACCATCCAAATGCCCAAGCAAATGTCCGAACACGATAAATTCGATATGATGCGTTACGTCTCCGTACGCACAGCTCTAGAGAGCTCAGAGCAAAGTAAACACGCATGGGGCAAGCAAGCGCTTCAAAGAGAGATCGCCAATGCCCGCAGACCCGACCTACTCAAGCTTTGCTTCCAAGGCAACAAAGAGTTCGATGCGCTTTTTAGTGAACTGAGACAAGCTAGTTAAGAGAGTTGAAACGGGTTGGTTAAGAGAGTTGAAATAGGCTAGATTAGGGATACAAAGCTCGTCTTTAGAAAACTACCGATTTCACCACTGTCGTTACAAGAAATTGCCCTCTGACGAGGGCAAGACTTGCTCAAACACTGCAACTTTCAGTTGCAATATTTTTCGCAAGTGTACCTTATCGTTGCCCACAAAGTTTTTGCTGCTTTAGTTATTGATACAACTTTCAATCTTCTATCGTTGGGGTTTCCTTCCATCGTTGGGGTTTCGATGCTAGGTAGTTTTGATCTCGGGTGCATTATTTTTCTCAAGTGTACCTTATCGTTGCCCACAAAGTTTTTGTTGCTTTAGTTATTGATGCAACTTTCAATCTTCCATCGTCGGGGTTTCTATGAAGCTAGGTAGTTTATTTTTCGCAAGTAGACTTTATCGTTGCTTACAAAGCTTTTGATGCTAATGGGGGTTACATTTAAGTGGAGTCTTTATATTTTAGTGTGCCACCGGTTTACTTGCATAACTTGGTCACGTGAAACCTGTGGGGGATCCTTACGTGCTAGTGTACCATTGGTTTGCTTTTCTATTGGTAAACTCAGCTTGGTAAAGCGAAAGTTGTGGATCAATAATGGGGGTTTCCTTTCCTGTGAGTATGCAGAAAAATGCGGAACCTGATCCTGAGAGAACAACTGTTTTATATTTTGAATTGAGTAGTCGTTTTTGAAGTGCTTCTGTTTTGGGAGAGATCTGAAAGGCAGACATTTCCAAGTCATTAAAATATTCTGGTAAGCCTTCTTGATGATTTTTTAAGGCGATGAGGGGGTCTCGATGAATGAGTTCTGAGACTTTAAGGTTCTTGTAGACTGCTGGAGTTGAAAGTCCCCACTCAGGTTTAACGATACAAATACTTTGCGGTGAGGGAGCTTTGACCGGTCTCATAATATCTCCTCTACCCGTGCAATAGGTCGTTCCTTGTGTTAAAAAAAACGGAACATCGGATCCAATTTCCGCTGCCCACGATTGAAGCTGTTCTAAACTGGCAGGGCGGTTGGAAAGTTCATTGAGAGCGTAAAGTGTGGTGGCGGCATTGCTACTTCCACCCCCCAATCCCGCTTCTGCAGGAATCTTCTTTTCAATATGAATGTGATAAGAATGCGCAATTTGCGTTTTCTGACGAAAAAGTGTTAAAGCTTTGTACACCAAATTGCGATGATCACAAGGGATTGATGGATCTGTACACGTGAGTTGATCTTGCTTTGCCCTCTCAAAAGTTAGCCTATCAAATAAGCTAATTGTTTGAAAAAGCGAAGCAAGCTCGTGAAACCCATCATCCCTGCGCCTGATGATCCGCAAAAATAAGTTGATTTTTGCAGGCGATATCAGCGTAAACATTAAGCAGTTGCTTCTTCTTGCCCTTCAGCTAGAACTGTAAGTTTAAAGGAAGCGCTCACGTCTTCTTTAAATCTTACATCGATCGTATGCTCACCAACTTTTTTAATTGGGTGCTTAAGAATAACAGCTGTTTTTTCAACTTCTAAGTTCGTTTTATCTTTCAACAGACTCACGATATCCAAAACAGTTACAGAACCATACATATGACCTTCCGGATCGACTTTTGCGATAGTTTCGATCTCGATTCCTTCCAGTTTTGCTGCAATAGCTTCTGCTTCTTTTCTCTCTTCTGCTGCTCTTGCTTTTCTCTCTTCTTGTAGACGCTCTTGCATGCGAATTGCATTTTTATCTGCAACCACAGCAAATCCGGCTGGAAGCAAAAAATTGCGTGCATAACCCGGTTTAACACCGACGATATCACCAGAGCGGCCCAATTTTTCCACATCTTTGACTAAGAGTAATTTTGTAGCCATAATTTTTATTCTCCTCTATTCCTTAAGCTTCTGCTACAAATGGCATAAGAGCCATGTGTCGCGCGCGTTTAATTGCCAATGCTAAGCGCTTTTGATGATACGCTGATATGCCTGTAATGCGTCTTGGCAAAATTTTACCTCTTTCAGTAACGAAACGCGTTAAGGTTTCGGTATCTTTGTAATCGATTTCTTTAACCCCTGCCATAGTGAAGGGACACTGTTTTTTCTTTTTAAAACGCCCGTCTGTGCGTGATACTCGTCTTCTTTGCATAGATTTATCCCTTTTTTATTGAACTTCAACTAATGGTTTAAATTCGATTTTTTCAGGCACTTCCTCAACACACAGAGTGATGAAACGAACGAGATCTTCATTAAGATGGTATTCGTGCCAAAGCTCTGAAATGCTTTCCGGACTTACTTCAAAATAAATAATGTAATAATGACCATCACGATGACCATCGATGCCGTACGCTAAACGTTTACGACCCCAATCGACAACTTTAACGATTTCGCCACTGTGTTGAGCGATTCCGTCTTTGATGCGATCAAGCGCTTTACTGCGAGCATCATCACTAAGAGTTGCACTAATAACGTACATCCCTTCGTATAAATTTTTCTTCATATTTTTCTCCTCATTTTCGATTCACACGACCCATGAGATCAGGAAGATTCATCTTCGTCATCTCGATAAAAACCTCAACTCCTTTTGTGATTAGTTGCGCTAAGGAATCAGTTTCTTCTCGTGTAAATCGATCTAGCACAAAATCGGCTAAATCATTTTCTTTATTACCCCTGCCAATCCCCATTCTAAGGCGAGCATAATGCTTTGTTCGCAAATGTGTTTCCACACTCTTTAAACCATTATGCCCTCCCGCTGATCCCTGAATACGCACTCTCAAACTTCCGAAAGGAAGAGCGATATCGTCACAGGCGACCATAAGGTCTTTAGGGCTTAATTTATAAAAATCCAAGTACTTTCGTACTGCGTATCCACTTTCATTCATGTAGGTCGTCGGCAACACCAAATGCATGGTGCCCCCTTCAACAGGGCCTTTTGCCACGTAGGCATTAAAACGGCGCTCTTCCTTAAGAGGCCAGCCGAACTTATCGGCTAGTGCTTGTACGACTAAAAATCCCATATTGTGCCTGGTATTGGCATACCTTTTGCCGGGATTGCCCAGCCCTACCACAACATAGTTTTTTTCACCCACACTATCGTTTTGCAATGACCACAGCCACTTCGTTAAGATCCATAAGCGGTCTAACCGTTTCCGGAATCGTCATCTGTTTTAATCTTCTTTTCTCTAACAATTTCAATTCCTTCACATCTATGTAGAAGCAAGAAGGAATGTCTTTTGGTAAACAACGGACCTGTAAGTGACGAAGAACTGTTCGTAAAACACCACCCAACTTAATTCCCACACAATCAACAACACCTGTGCATTCGATTGGTACTTTAATATTCACCGACACATCTTCAACCAATTCTTCGAAATCGAGATGAAGAATAGCGTATGTCGTCACGTGATACTGGATATCTTTAACAATGGCGCGCTTTTCTTTTCCGTCCTCTCCGACCAGTGTAAAAATTGATGTCGAGAGATGTCCTTTCTTAATCGAACGCAAATGCGCTTTAAATTCATGGTCATCAACAGCAATAGTTTCGGACTGCTCTCCCCGTTTGTACAACGCGGCTGGGATTCTACCGTCGCGACGCAAACGTTTCGCTTCCCTTTTTTGTTCATTTGACCGATTGGTCACATTTAATTTCATGTTTCCTCCAACAAATATTCCACTACTGGGAATAGCTTACATATTTCTCGCTATCAAGAGCGAGATTGACTTAATAGTTTAGCGTGCGATTTGCTCAAGAGCATTTGCAAAAAGAGTAGCAACCGATACTTCAATAATCTTAGGACACTTTTGCCTAAGTGGTATCGTGTTACTAACAAAGAGGCGTTCTATGGGACTCTGGTTCAGTTTATCCAATGCGCTATCGACAAACAGTCCATGAGTCACGACAGCATCAATCCTATTTGCGCCCTTCTCTCGGCACGCTTTCGCAGCTGATGCTAAGGTTCCTATTGTGGAACACATGTCATCAGCGAGAAGCACGTCTTTCCCTGCGATGTCCCCGATGATACCCACCACTTCTACTTGAGTGGCGCTCAAACGGCGCTTATCCACCACAGCGATGTCAGCTCCGAATTCTTCAGCAAAAGCATGAACTAGCTTTATGCTTCCGATATCAGGACCTGCCACAATTACATTTTTTACCCCGTTTTGCTTACAGGCATCAACCAACAAAGAGCGACCATGGCAATTATCCAGAGGAATATCAAAAAATCCCTCAATTTGCCCCGAGTGCAGATCCATTGTGACAACACGGGTTACCCCCGCTGTCACCAACATGTCTGCCACAAGTCTAGCCGTAATCGGCTCCCATGGCTTATTTTTATGGTCCTGCCGCGCATAACCAAAGTAGGGAATAACGGCAGTGATGCTGCTTGCTGACGCCCTTTTTAAGGCATCAACCATAATGAGCAGCTCCATAAGGTAATCATTTGGGTTAAGAGCGATTGTTTGCAGAACGAATACATCCTTTCCGCGCACATCAACATTAAGCCTAAGAGCAATTTCATTATCCGGAAAACGCTCTATCGTCACCCCTGCCAGTTCTACTCCCAAAACTTCGGCGATTTCTATTGCCAACTTTGGATGAGAAGACCCCGCAAAAAGTAAAAAATTCGATAGTTCTCCAGGCACTTAGTCGCTCACTCTATTCCCGATTTGGGGTGGAAGGATTCGAACCTCCGCATGGCGGTACCAAAAACCGCTGCCTTACCGCTTGGCGACACCCCAGCAATTCATCGTTTCTTTACTCAAACGAAAGAAAAATCTTATCTCTATCTTGATTTTTTTGCAACCTCAAAAATATTTTCTCCTCATACACCTGTTTGCCCCGTAAAAACCACCTATATTAACACAAAATTAAAAAAATAATTAACTAAACAGGATTGCATACATATACAAACTAATGATATAATTATATAGAGAAAATCATATTACAGAGGTTATTATGACATCTGCTCCAATAGGAAATGGCAATACTCCTGCCGGTGCAAGCATTGAAATCGAGGAAACAACCCCACAACCTGAAGCAACCCCGGCAAACGTCGCAACCCCGGGTAATCAAGCCGGTATTCGCGCAACAAGCACTGCAAAACTTCCACCACCCACGACTCAATTCTCTCAACCTCGTAAAGAACTACAAGATAACCCGTACACATTTCTTAAAAATTTAACTAAGGACTTAGATCAACCGGTCGAAGTAAGCCGAACAATCACCAAAAACGACTCTGGAGAATTTGAAGCCGGAACCTTCACCTCTTCTGTTGATGGGAAAGAGTATTTTTGCTTCGAAGTGGAATTTATAATTAAAGAGAAAGGTGTAGAAAAACCACAAGATCCTCCTCTAAAAATGGTTGTATACACAAGTGTTGAGGTACCGAAAGGCGCCTCAGATAAAGTCACTCAAGATAATATGCATCGCTCTCTATTAGCTGTGAAAACCTACTGCAGTTCACTAAAGGCCGCCTTGGATCCTCAGCACAAAGACTACAGCAAGTTCTATAATTTGTTTGAAAACCTGCAAGGAGGAAATATCGCCTTGTCCCTCGAAGAAAAAGGCACAACAGTAACACAAATTTTCAATCCTCAAGGAGACAAAAGCACCGGCATCAAAAATGCAAGTTCTTTCAATTCGGTTTATATTAGAGATGATGTAACAGGAGGATGGAGAAAAACCGATCTCCCTCAAGGAAGCGCTCCCGGCTTGCTAACAAAAGGACAAAAAACGTCTCTACAACCCATCTCCTTTCACAAAGACCTGCAAAGACAGGTTGTGCAGTCAAAAAAAGAAGAGTTTCACGAAGTTGTAAATCAAGATCCGGCAAAAACCTCACTAGATCCCGCGAAAGCGTCCGACTTTTCGGCTTATCTTGAAGAGGAATTAGAACAAAAGGAAAATGAAGTTAAAGAGTGCATCGTCCAACTCAATCGCATTGCCCCCTATACAGAAAAATCTAGCACAATGACAATGCTCAGGGGACCTAAATCGGAATTTTTCCAACGACTAAAAAATAAAGAATTTGATCCTGATGAACTAAAAGCATTCCAGCAGCACTATGGAAGAATCAATCAATTAAAAGATGAGATAGGTAATTTGAAGAGCCATCTCACAAGCGTAAAAGAGCAGAATCAAAACCTAGCAGACGATATCGATAAGTCTCTTGAGAGATGTGAGGAAACCGAGGGTCTGATTCAGGTGCAACTGGGAAAAATCGAAAAACTGCAGAAAGCATACAAAATAGAATCTTCCAAACTAGAGTCCACAAAGAAATTCACAAATATTGTTGAAGTTTTTCAAAAGCAAATTGGTGCTGTCACGGTAGAAGATCCACCAAGTGACCCATCCGAACTCCAAAACTTTCTCAACTCAGTCACGGTAAACATTCATCATTTAACTGCGACTAAATCAAGAATAGAAAAAGAGATCGCTACCTACAGACAGTTTCAAAATACCAACCCTCCCAATTTGAATCTGGTAAGCACTAGAATTACAGACCTAGATAAACAAGCCAAAGAGTGTGAAAAGAAAATTCGAGAGCTAGAAGACAAAAAAGGTATTGCAGAAAGAAAAATTAACCCACCACCTCCACCTTCAACACCCCCACCTAATCAATCTACTGCCCGACCACCTCCACCTTCAACACCCCCACCTACTCCATAAGCATTTCTATAAGGGTTTTGTTGAAAAAATCTTTTCCGAGAAAAAACGTTAATGGCTTGTAAAAACGCAAATTTTTAAGACCTATTATCGTTTCCAAATCCTTTAAAAAGTCTTCCTTAGTTCAGCCCATGGTGGCTGTGTTGGAAAAGCATTTCCAAAGAGATTTAGTGATAAAACACACAGATTTGAATGATTGTCGTTTGCAGTGAATAGCCAACGTGCCATTTACTAGAACGCAAGCATTTAAAGATGTGTTGTTTTGGTCTAAAAGATCCTCGAAAGATTTTTTCAACAAAACCATCCTTGGTGAACTACAAGCGGTTCTATTGGAATCATTCCTTGAAATGCAAATGGAGATGCGCTATCCTTGGTCAAACATTAAAGGCCGAGTCTTTTGAGCGTAGCAAACTACCTGACATTTATTCGGGTTTTTATAAGCCCAGTTTTTTTGATCGTGTATCTTGAGCACGATCATTTGGGTATTAGTTCTGTTATGCTTCCTTACTTTTTACTATTTTTGATGGGTGTATCTGAGCTGTCCGATGCTTTTGACGGGTATTTTGCACGGAAATACAATCAGGTGACAGACTTTGGGAAAGTGCTTGACCCGATGGCAGATAGCATCTCTCGCATAGCTGTGTTTTTGGCTTTTACACAGCCACCGGTAAATGTGCCGATTTATTTAATCTTTCTTTTTATCTATCGCGATTCTGTAGTAAGCACCCTGCGCACCATCTGCGCCTTAAAGGGATTTGCCTTAGCAGCGCGCATGAGCGGCAAAGTCAAGGCAGTCATTCAAGCAATTGTCGCCTTCGTGATCCTTTTTCTAATGATACCGGAATCTTTGGGTTACATAAGCAGCCGTACTCTAAAAGTGACCAGCTCCTGGCTTGTTGGCATTGCCGGAGCTTACGCAATATTTTCTGCCATCGATTATATCTACGCTAACAGACACTACATATTCAAACTGTTAACAATTGATGGCAAAACCGAAGAACTATGAAATCTTAGGGATCGGCAATCCGTTTATGGATTACATCCTGCACGTCAGTGAAGACTTTCTACAGACTGTCACATCGATTAAAGGTGGGGTGGAACTTATTGAACACGATCACTTTCAGAAATTAATTAAAGACAGCGGAAAAATCCCAAAGCTTATTGCCGGTGGCAGTGGAACAAATGCCATCAAGGGGCTGGCCCACCTCGGTGAAAAGTGCGCCCTTGTTGGGAAAATCGGTAGCGACGAGGCGGGCGAAACTTTTCGAGAAAGCATGACTGAACTTGGAATTACCCCTCTCTACGAAAAATCCACAACCCCTACCGGACAGGTCCTTTGCTTCGTCACTCCCGACGGAGAACGCACGATGCGTTCATACTTAGGAGCAAGTGCCGAAGTATCAGCCGGCGATCTCAATAAGTCTTACTTTGAGGGTGTCCGTCTTGTGCACGTGGAGGGTTACACTATTTTGCGTGAGACCTATGCTGGCGATGCTATGGAGATGGCCAAGGCAGCTAGTGCGCAAGT
Source organism: Chlamydiota bacterium (assembly GCA_021772355.1). Taxonomy (GTDB): domain Bacteria; phylum Chlamydiota; class Chlamydiia; order Chlamydiales; family JAJFMB01; genus JAJFMB01. The sequence continues at coordinate 11,441 of JAJFMB010000038.1, forward strand.
CTCTTTTGACTTAGCCAACTTCGAGATCGTTCAAGATTACAAAGAAGTTTTTCTTCACCTTCTAGAAACCTACGTCGATATCGTCTTTGCTAACGAGAAAGAGATACACGCACTCACAAATCTGTTACCGGAAGAGGGGTGCCGCTACCTGTCTCAACTCTGCGACATCGCCATCATTTTAAGAGGAAAAAAAGGGTGTTTGGTGGGTCATAAGGATCACGTTACTGAGCACCCTGCCTTTGTTGTGGAGCATCCACTTGACACTACCGGTGCTGGCGATCTATTCGCAAGCGGTTTTCTTCATGGCTACATGAGTGGAAAAAGCTTAGATTTGTGCGCCAGAATGGGCGCCCTTGTCGCAGCAGAAGTCGTTCAAAATGACGGTGCCGAAATCCCTCCCAAAAGCTGGGAGGGAATCAAAGTAAGAATAGAAGACATTACCTAATTAATTTTCCTCAACAACCTGGATAATAGAACTTCCCCTGGATACGCGATTTTCGAAAGCCTCGCGTGTCACTACAATTTTCCAGCCGTGGTAGGGATCGCGTAGCGTTACCGCATCATTTGTGTGAATCTCATCAACAACCACAACATGCCCACCTCCTTCCGGATCACTAATAGAGACGATTGCAGAACCACCTTGTTCCAGCATTTTCTTCAGCTGCTCTAGGCTCTCAAATTGTCTTTCAACAGGAATCAAACCGGTATTTTCGATATCCCTCTTCATAGACTTGCTATCTCCCAAGTTTGTTCCCATCAAATTACTAACATCGA
>JAJFMB010000039.1 GCA_021772355.1 Chlamydiota bacterium
AACGAACCACGGACTTCGAAAATCCGCACACCCATAAACTTGACGGTTCACCTATCACCAACGAAAGCCCCGAAAAAATCTGGGATATCTGGAAAGATGTAGTTCAATGGAAACGATGGAATCCTCAATTGACAGGTTCGACCCTTAAGAACAAAGATCTTCTAAATGGCGTGCGCAACTTTGGTGAATTTGAGCAACCCCTTATCCTTCACACGGCTGAAATAGGCGTGGGTTTCCACGATTTTTCAGAGACAAGTATTGGAACCATATTCAGATCGCATTTCATCACCCCTCTGCGTGATGGAACTCAACGTGTCACCCATCGTTACACTTTCGTTCCAAATAGTGATTGCCACAGTGAACCTTTAATGGTGGATAATGTCGCTCAATCTGTGCTCAACGTGATTGATCTCGCTACCGACAATAGAAACACCGTGCCAAGCGAAAGAGCACCTTAAATCCATCGTTGGACAATAGGAAAGCGATAGCCGACAGAAAAAGCCTTTTCAGAAATGCGTAAGCCGGGCGCGGCTTGACGTCTTTTGTATTCATTGGCGTGGATCCGCTTGATAAGCTCTAATACTACTTTGAGAGGATAGCCATGTTTTTCGGCAATCTCTTTTGGGGGAATATGCTCTTCAACATAGTCGCATAAGACGTTGTCGACAATCTCATAAGGGGGCAGAGTATCAGAGTCTTTTTGATCGGGTCTAAGCTCTGCCGAGGGTGGCCTTTCTATGATGCCTTTTGGGATGATCTCCCCTTTTCGATTAATCCATTTGGACAAAGAATACACTTCTCTTTTTGTTAGATCACTGATCACTCCAAGCCCACCGCACATATCACCATACAAAGTTGCATATCCCATCGCCAATTCACTTTTATTTCCCGTGCTTAAGACAACCTTTCCAAACTTATTGGAGATAGCCATCAAGATCATTCCTCGGGTGCGCGCTTGTAAATTTTCTTCCGTCGCATCAGTAGGAAGGTTTGCAAAATGAGGACCAAGAAGATCAAGATAACTCTGAAAAGGCTTTTCGATGGGAATGTCCCACCGTTCAATTCCTAGGTTCTTTGCAAGCTGTTTCGCATCGTTAATCCCCTCTTGTGAGGAGTAGCGCGAAGGCATGTTTAAGGTGAGCACATTTTCTTTTCCAAGCGCATCAACTGCAATACATGCGACAAGTGCGGAATCAATACCGCCAGAGAGTCCGATTAAGGCCTGAGAAAAGCCCGATTTACGAAAATAATCCTCAAGACCTAAGACAAGAGCGCGATAAATATCTTGGTGGTGATCCTGCTCGAAAGAAAGAGGAGACATTTCCTTCTCGAGGTCGATCACAAGACCATCCTCTTCAAATCCCTTTGCCATCTGTCGCAAAACACCATCAGCTCCGACATAAAAGCTATAGCCATCAAAAATCAAACTATCATTACCCCCTACCTGATTACATAGAACCACAGGACAATCCAGAGTAACTGCGGCATTGGATCCTGCAGCTAACCGTTTTTGCAACTTGGTGCGGCTATAGGGAGAGGCTGAGAGATTGAGAAGAAGATCGGGTTTGACCTCTTTAAAGGCTAAGATGGGATCGTATTTATAGGATGCGAATTTGACAAGCTCACTATGCTGCCAAATATCCTCACACACTGTTACGGCTAAGGTCTTTCCTTCAATGTCCCAAATTTTTATTTGCTGTGACGAATCAAAATAGCGCCGCTCATCGAAGATGTCATACGTGGGTAGAAGAGCCTTATCTTGAAAACCTAATAACTTTTGATTGTGAATCACAGCTGCGCTATTACACAAATGCTTTTCCCGCTTATCTTCATGACGCCTGGGCAAACCGACAATAACTGTTATTTCTTTGGAAGCGGCAACGATTTCATCAAGTTTCTCATGAACCGTGTCGATAAAGTCGTGCAGCAACAAAAAATCTTCGGGCGGGTATCCCGTGATGCACATTTCGGGAAAGAGAATAAGGTCGACACCCTGTTTCTTTGCGTCTTCAATGGCTCCGAGGATTTTCTGAGTATTGTACTCCAAGTCCCCAATAATCGGATTGATCTGTGCGAGAAGGATGCGCATTTTAGCTTCCAAAATCGTCTAGGACAATATTTTCGCGCGGTACGCCGTAATCATCCAAGAGATTAAGAACGCTTTTATTATGCATTGGGGGTCCGCAGACATAGAAAAGACACTCTTCCGGCTCTTCCATTTTATCCAACTGCCCCTGTTTGAACGCCTTGAATAGATAGTTCGTCTTGACCGGATCGTCTTTTGACCAACCCGCCTCTACATCTTCCGGAAGAGGTTCTGAAAGAACGAGATAATACTTGAAATTCGGATGGTCTTTATCTAACTGCTCATACTCTTCTTGGTAGATATTCTCTTTAAGCGAGCGCGCGCCGTACCACATTGTGACATTGCGCTTGGTCTTTTCAGTGTTGAAGAGATGCAGGATATGACTGCGGCCAAAAGAGGAACCGGCACCACCGATCAAGAAGATTAACTCACGGTCATCCTCAATCATATAAGATTCGCCGTAAGGACCGGACATACGCACTTTATCGCCCGGTTTGAGAGAAAATGTATAAGATGAGCAAATCCCCCAAGGGATTGTATCAGAGAGTTTATCTCCTGAAAATGGAGGTGTTGCAATCCGAATGTTAAATTTTACATGCTTTTTTTCTGCAGGATAAGATGCCATCGAATAAGCGCGCACCACTTCGTCAGCTCCCGTGGTGAGATCACTAAAATCTATTGTCTTGTCAAACATGCCGTATTGCTCCCAATCGGGCAAATACTGCTTGTCCATCGTCTGTTTCCAGTCACTGGTATTTGTTTTAAAGGGAGGCACGTGAAACTGTAAGTAACCCCCTGAACGATAAGGGATTTCTTCAGGAATTTCTACAACTAGCTCTTTAATAAACGTGGCGACATTTTCGTTGCTCACCACCGTTCCTTCAATCATCTGAACATTAGCGGCATCCATATCGACGTGGATACTTAGGTCATGCTTAACCTTAGCTTGGCATGAGAGGCGCCACCCCTCTTTCAGCTCTTTTTTTGTAAAAGCTGCCTTGTCTGTTTCTAGAGCTTCACTCGCGCCTTCCGTAACCTGCACGACACATTGATGACATGTTGCTTTTCCTCCGCACGGAGAAGGGATTTGTATCCCATTGGAACTTAAGGCTTGCAAAAGAGTAACTCCACCCGGAGTCTCTTTGGTCAACTGATCGTCTTCATTGATAAAAATCTTGCACTCTTCAGAGCTGACGAGTTTGGCCCTTGTAAACAGAATCAACCCTGCAAGTCCCACACCAATAATCACAAAGGCCGCTATCGCAAACGTTGTCGTAACGAGATCGATCCCCATAAGTTGTGCTAAAAAAATGCTCATCAAAGCCCTACGGTCAATATTTCACTTCTACTATATATATAACCTTAAAAAAATTTTCCTATCAAGAGAAACGGGGTCTCTAAGTGTTGGTTACTTTAGACATTGGCGCGCGGCATCACTCGCTATCCGTTTAATATCCAGTTTGTGATTTTCATCGAGATGGAATTTATCGACGTGTTTTTGGAGAATAAGCGGGCACTCCATCGCAACTTTTTTCAACACTTCATACCGCTGTAACTCATCTAAACTATTCACAAGCGTACTGCTTTTAGCTATTTCCACAGCAGCTTGAGGGTTGGAAGCGTGTTTATTCAAAATCTCAAAAATCTCATGCTGAGTGACTTCATAGTTTCCAATCGTAAATAAAATTGTTTCCGGTTGCGTCTCCATTGCCATATCGACAATCACACAATCGGGTAATGATGTTGAGGTAAGAGCGTAGTTCTCTCTATACTGCTTCACAAGCTCAGGACTTTGCTTTGCAATCATTTTGACAATTGCAACACGTACATTGGGACTCAACTTGGCTACCGCCTCCGTCATGCTCGCAATGTGATCACAAAACTCTTTATTTTGAGCGTAAGGTTCCACCACCCGACAGAGATCCCTTACATCCAAGTTATAATCAGATAGATGTTCGAATGTAAACTCGGGATTATCCTCAAATGCAACCTTTGCTAATTGCACACGGCTTTCAGAATTTTCCATAATCGCCCCCATTTGTTACTACTATTATACTAACAATTGAAATTAATTTTTTATTAATATCGTTGAAATCTATAAATTTGACTTAAAGCCTCAAAATATTTATGATGGCTACAAAAAAATGGAGATAGATCCTATGACCAAGAAAAATTTAGAGATACACAGCGAAAACATCCTGCCTATTATCAAAAAATGGCTTTATTCCGACCGCGATATCTTTGTCAGAGAATTGATTTCTAATGCATGTGACGCCCTCTATAAGGTGAAGCTATTGCGCGACCAAAAGCTGGCAGAAGCTAAAGATGAAGAATTTCGCGTCGAAGTACGTCTAGATAAAGAAGCCAAAACACTGACTTTCAGCGATACCGGTATCGGGATGGATTCAGAAGAGGTGGTTAAGTACATTGCCCAGATTGCTTTCTCGGGAGCCGAGGATTTTGTCAGCAAATACCAATCTGAGCAAGAAGGAGACCAATTTATCGGGCATTTTGGCCTTGGCTTCTACTCCTCTTATATGGTTGCAGATAAGGTTGTTATTGATACACTTTCATATAAATCTGATGCCAAACCGGTTTTGTGGTCCTGCGACGGCTCCAGCGAATACCTATTGGAAGAAGGAAAAAAACAGACACGCGGTACGGAAATTACACTGCACATCGGCAAGGATAATGAAGAGTTCTTAGAAGAGGCTCGTCTTAAAGAAATTCTAAGTCAATATTGCGCGTTTCTTCCTTATCCTATTTTCCTTGGAGAAACCTTAATCAACTCTAAAGAACCTCTTTGGATTAAGTCTCCTTCTGAATGTGAAGAGAAGGACTACCTCGAATTTTATCGCCACCTTTACCCTATGGAGGAAGAGCCGCTCTTTTGGATGCACCTCAACGTCGACTATCCCTTCAACTTAAAAGGGGTTCTCTATTTTCCAAAAGTTCGTCGTGATTTTGACCTTAACAAGAGCGCAGTGCAGCTTTACTGCAATCGCGTGTTTGTCTCAGACAACTGCAAAGATGTAATTCCCAACTACCTAACGATTTTACGCGGCATCATTGATAGCCCAGACATCCCTCTCAACGTCTCCCGCAGCTATTTACAAATGGACCGCACCGTGCGGCAACTTGCGAGCCATATCTCTAAAAAAGTTTCCGATAGTCTGAACACTCTCTACAACTCTGACCGAGAAAAATACTTGAAGTGCTGGGAAGATGTTTCCATGATTGTCAAGTTAGGGATTCTCGAAGATGACAAATTTTATGAGCGTGTTAAAGGTTTGTTAATATGGAAAACAACCGAAGGGAATTGGATTACTGTCGAAGAGTATTTAGAAGGGGACAAGAAAAAGGTATTCTACACAAAAGATGAACACCATCACCCCCATGTACTGGAGATGTACCGTAATAAAGGAACACAAGTCCTTATTGCTAATAGCCCTCTTGACAACTATGTGATCCAATTTCTTGAAAGAAAATTGACTGACGTTTCTTTCCAAAGGATCGATGGCGGAATTGATGAGGAGCTAATCGACAAATCTAGAGAAAAAACTGTACTGGACGGCGACGGGAAGACAGAAGCATCCAAGCTCGCCGAGTTTATCCGCACCAAGCTTGAAATTGAACAGTGCGACGTCGAGGCAAAAAGTTTAACATCAGACGGACTGCCCGGTTTTATTACCATAGACGAGCAGCAAAGACGGATGCGTGACTACATGATCAGCCTTGATCCCAAAGACGCTAAAAAAACCCTGTCTCACATGAACAAGCACACCTTCGTAGTCAACACCAATAACCCGCTTATGTCTGCCCTACTTAAGATGGATAAAAAAAATCCCGATCTTACTAAGGAGATGGTAAAACAAGTTTATGAGCTTTCCCTGCTCTCCCAAAGAGAGATTGAACCGGAACAGCTAAACGCATTCATTACGCGTACCAATACCGTTTTAGAGCAACTTGCTTTACAAGCGACACAACATGAAGGTTAAACGCTTTACACTTACCCTTCTCCTTCTTTGCTCGTGGTGTTTTGCAACAGAACCTATTGCTGTCTACTTAACCTGGAAGGAGTGTCCCGAAAGCAGCATGGTCGTGCAGTGGATCACTATGGACGATGAGACAAGTGATTGTGTCTATTATTCTATGGGGAATAGTCACACGTCTCATGCAGGTCTTGGATCTCATAAAGCCCTTCCTCAAGACCCTCGCTATCTCGTCCATTGTGTGGAGCTCGGTAATCTCACTCCTGATAGCACCTACAGTTTTCGTCTCAAACCTGAAGGGAAGTGCTACAGCTTCCATACCATGCCCGCGCAGCTCAATCGTCCCGTTCGATTTATTGCGGGCGGGGATATGTATCATGAAACCCTAGCTATGCTACGTGAAACAAATCAACAAGCTGCCAAAACAAATCCCGATTTTGCTTTAGTTGGTGGAGATATCGCTTATGCTGCAGGAAAAAAACCTCACTCAAAAGAAGACATCGCCCGTTGGATAGAGTGGATCCAATCGTGGTATGAAGATATGGTGACAGATGAAGGATGTTTAATCCCCTTTCTTCCGGTCATCGGCAACCACGATGTCAATGGTGCGTTCGGTCAAACACCAAAAGAAGCGACCACTTTTTACACTCTTTTTGCCACGCCGGGTGATCAAGGTTATAACGTGATCGACTTCAACAACTATCTCAGTATCATTCTCCTGGATAGCGGCCATACACACCCCATCGAAGGGGAGCAAACAAAATGGCTTGCACAAACCCTTGAAAATAGAAGTGCTATTCCCAATAAATTTGCTCTCTATCATGTCACAGCCTTCCCTTCCGCACGAAAATTTATAGACGTCTATCCCATAAAAATTCGTAAACACTGGGTTCCCATCTTTGAACACTTCGGATTGACTGCTGCTTTTGAAAATCACGATCACGCCTACAAGCGGACACCTCCCATTCGTAATAATAAGGCTGTTGACGCTGATGGTGTTGTATACATTGGCGATGGGGGTTGGGGTGCCAAACCTCGCAAGCCGCACTCTGATAAAAAAACGTGGTACCTTGCCAAAACCGCGCGAGCACGCAATTTTGTTCTAGTCACGATCAATCCCGATGGCCATCGTCAACTAGATGCCTATGATGAAAAAGGCAATCAAATAGACCACGCTTCTTTTTAATAGCTTTCAAGACAATAAACTGCTATAAGTGCGAAAAAAATATAGTATTTTTATGTTGAGCCTTCGCATTCTTTTATTTCTTTGCTTCGCTTTTTCTCTCTATGGAGAGGATATTTCTCCAACAGGAACTCTCATTGTTTCTTATCAAACAGGTGTGAACGGTGAGCGGCTTGATCGTGTGCGTTTCACTCTTACAAATGATAATCACAATCAGCAGATGTATCCCAAAAAGGGAAGTTATGTCGATGACCAAAAAAACTTTAAACGCACTGTCGTCATCAAAAATCTCAACCCGGGAAAGTACTCTCTTGATTTTATGATACCCAATCAGGACGATCTCTTTGAACCCATTAGCACTAAGTTAATTACCATATCAGAAGATGTAGTCACACAGATCGACCATATCTTTAAACCACGCTATGCCGGGATTAAAGCCATCGCCAAATCTCCTACAGAGTCCTATTTATGCTCGCTTCCGAAAGTCACGCTAAAAAACTCTTCCCAAGAGATCTATGCCCAGGGAAGCTTGGGAGAGCTTCAATGTAACACTGTGCTCCCGGGAAGCTACACGCTGTGCTTTGAAGAAATTCCCGGATATCAATCCCCCGATCCCATTTCCATTGAAGTAAAGAAAAATGAGACTATCGAACAGATCTTTGGGATTTATCATTTAAACAATTCCGAAATTGCATACGCCAACAACGCTCCTCGTACGATTAATCAAATTGTTGATATGCTTCCTGTGCCGTCAGGTGAAGTCATTTTGGGAGATGTTTCAGATACCGATCTTGAGAATGTCCGAACAGCACGAACCTTTTCTCTAAGCTCCTTTCACATTGGAGCTTATGAAGTTACAAATGCAGAATTTGCAAAATGGCTCACACAGGCACTTAAAAAAGGTAGTATTGTCGTTCATGAAAACGGTCTTGTCAAAGACAACGAAGAGCACCTCTTGTTTAAAACACATGAGGCAGACATTTACAGTCAAATTGACTATACCACAACAACCAAGACCTTCTCGCCTGAACAAGGAAAAGATGACTATCCAGTTATCAATGTTTCGTGGTACGGAGCAGATGCCTACTGCAAGGATAATAACGCACGCCTTCCGACGGAAGCAGAATGGGAAAAAGCTGCCGGAATGGCAATCACCACTACCGACCAACCTCTAAAAAAATATCGGTTTGGCTTTAGTCAAGATACAATTTCTCCTGAATGGGCAAACTATAAATCTACAAATAAAAGTATCGATTACTTCCAAGTTCTGACCAAATCCGTAGGCTTTTATAATGGAAAAAACATTCTTCCATCAGAAATTCCCACGCAAAAAGCTCGCAGCCCAATTGGCGCATACGATATGAGCGGAAACGTCTGGGAATGGGTGTCTGACTGGTATACAGACACTTATTCTAAAGATATGCCCAAACAGGATCCTCAAGGCCCATCCACAGGCACAAAAAAAGTGGTTAAGGGCGGCTGTTACGATAGCTTAGCTGACGGCGTACGCGTGTCTGAGCGTCTAGGGCTACCTCGTGACCATGCCGATCCCTACACGGGCTTCCGGGTCGCACTTACCCCACAAAGAATCCTTACCACCCCTCTTCTCCTATAAGTGGGACAAAGCGAACAAGCTCTAACATCTCTTCGGAGAATTCTGATTCGGAAGTTTTTCGAAAACGGACAAGATGTTGCGTAGACGCCTCTCCAACAGGAATGATAAGTCGTCCTGCCATATTCAGCTGTTTTAACAAAGATTGAGGAACAACAGGTGCTCCTGCTGTTACAAGGATAGCATCATAAGGACCATGCTCAAGCCATCCAAGTGACCCATCCCCAACTTTTACATGAATGTTTTGGTAATCGAGCTTTTTAAAACACGCTTCGGCTCTTTCAGCTAAACTCGCGATTCTCTCTATGGTATATACTTCGTCGACGATTTGAGACAATACTGCAGCTGCGTAGCCGGAACCGGTGCCGATTTCCAGAACTTTTGCATGAGGACCTACCTCAGCAGCTTCAGTCATCAACGCCACAATATAGGGTTGACTAATCGTTTGTCCTCTACCAATCGGAAGAGGAGTGTCATCATACGCTGCAAAACGTAGTTCTTCAGGAATAAAGAGATGCCTTGGCACCTTTTCCATACTAGTCAAGGTGCTCAGATCTTGAATTCCACGAGCACGTATCTGCTCGTCAACCATCCGTTTTCTCAAGCGAACAAAATCTGTTGTCATAGAGTGTTAATTGGCTTCGGAAGAGTCTTTTTGCTTTTCTGTTTTTGCACTCTCTTCGGCAGTCTCGGGATTCACTTCTGTGACAGCACCTTTAAGGAATTCAACCTTCGATCCATCATACATCTTCAGGATCACAGTTTGTTCTTGAATGCGCAACACAGTTCCAACAATCCCCATTGCCACAACGCGATCCCCTTGCTTTAAGCTTGTGCGTTGCTCTTCAAGAGCCTTGCGTCGTTTCTGTTCGGGACGCCATAGAATAAAATAAAAGAAAACCAATAAAATAAAGATCATGACAACGGTTTGCCAAATTCCCTGTTCTCGGGATGGGCCGACCTCGCCGCCATCTTGTGCAAATAACGAAACTTGCATCAAAGTTAACAATAATAAACTCAAAGAAAACCACTTTTTCATTTTTTCCTCATTCGGGATAAAGATCGCAGATCTGTTGATAAAAAGTTAATAGTTGATCATCGAGTATAGCTTGCCGTAACTTTTTCATGAAATCAAGATAAAAGGCGAGATTCTGAAGAGAAACCAATGTCAATCCGGTAATTTCATTCACATTAAGAAGATGACGAAGATACGCTTTACTAAACTGGGAAGTATAGCAATCTAATTGCGGATCCAATGGGGTGAAATCATCAGCATACCGCCCCGCCTTAATGATCACTTTCCCCCCCCAAGTGTAGGCTGTCCCATTGCGTGCATTGCGCGTTGGCATAACACAGTCGAACATATCAACTCCACGCATCACAGCTTCAATGATGTTTCGCGGTGTTCCCACACCCATTAAGTAACGGGGTTTTTCTTTTGGCAGTAACGGCTCGGTCACATCTATCATTTCGTTCATGATATCTGCCGGCTCACCTACTGAAAGCCCCCCAATAGCAAAACCCTCAAAGTCGATTTGCGTCAGCTCTTCAGCCGATTGACGACGCAAATCTGGGTAGGTTCCCCCTTGGACAATGCCAAAAAGACTTTGATGCTCCTTCAAATCATAAGCACGACACTGCTTTGCCCATCTGTGCGTGCGTGCCATGGCCTCTTCCACCTGAGGTCTTTCGCAAGGATATGGAGAGCACTCATCAAACGCCATCACAATGTCGGAACCAATTGCTTTCTGAATCTGCATGCTTTCATTAGGGCCGAGAAAATGCTTGGAACCATCAATGTGTGATTGGAAGGTAACTCCTTTATCTGTTACGCGGTTCAACGAAGCAAGTGAAAACACTTGAAAACCACCCGAATCAGTTAATATTGGGTGAGGCCAGTTCATAAAACGGTGCAGTCCACCCGCTTTTTCCATAACATCCATGCCCGGACGCAGCATAAGATGGTACGTATTACCCAAAATTATCTGAGCACCAATAGCTTCCAACTGCTGATTCGTCAATGTCTTTACTGCGCCACGTGTTCCCACCGGCATAAATACAGGCGTCTCAATTTTTCCGTGAGCAGTATCAATCGTGCCCACACGCGCTCGGGATTGGCTACACTGTTTGTCCAATGAAAAAGAGAAGCTTTGACTCATGATCGTTCCAATAATACAAGGTTTTCCAGATGATACGTTTGCGGAAATTGATCCACCGGCTGTATCACCTTAATGTGATAGCCTCTTTCCACAAGAAATTGACAATCTTCTACTTGAGTATAGGGATTGCACGAGATATACATGATTTTATTTGTTTTCCAACTCGCCAGCATTTCAAGTGTTTCCCTCTCTAGCCCGGAACGTGGAGGGTCCACCATCACAACATCCGGAATAGGTAACTCTTCTACTACTTTTTTAACATCACCAGCAATCGCGCGATAATTAGTAAGGTCATTGCGTTCGGCATTTTGTCTTGCGTTCTCTACCGCTTCAACCACAATTTCGATGCCCACCACTTCTTTTACGTACTTGGCTGCACAAATTCCAAGGGTTCCGGT
>JAJFMB010000040.1 GCA_021772355.1 Chlamydiota bacterium
TACAACTTGAGGGAAAAAAGCGGATGTCTGCGGGTGATTTTCTCAGGGGTGTGAATCCTCAAGATATTGTCTTTCTCTAGAAATAAATATTATGCTTATTCGATAACCTTCAGATAGCCTATATGAGGGAGCCTAAGATCGAGGATTCTTTTTTTTTCTCCTGCGAGTGTGTGGTGGTCTCTGAAACTTTGAAAATTCGCGAGCTCTTGAGAGTAACGCTCGGTGCTAAGACGTAAGGTGGTGATGCACTGATGCAAATCGGATCCGTTAAATTGCTGCTCTTCGACGTCGACGATGATCTCTCTTTTTCCGTAGGATGTGGCAAAGGCATGGGAAACATCGATTTTACGTAAACGTAGAGTTGAGGAGCAGAGGTGTTTGCCTAAGATGGTGTAGATGTCCATAGCGAGACGGTAGTTGGGGTCGTTGTAAGGAAGAGACCAGTTTTGAAATGAGGAAAGGCCAAGATAGACATGGGGAAGCTTTTGAGTGGGAAAAAAAGGGCTGTAAGGGAAAAGATAACCCTCGCTATCGAGAGCGGTGTTTTCAAAATCATCTAAAAGAGCGATGGGCCGTCTCAATGTGTAGTCGACGATAAGTTTGTTAGGAAGAGACTTGGTGACATGGGCATCTTTAATCAGAGGGCTTTGAAGTAATCGTTTTTCATATTCCTGTCTATTAACTTGAAAAAGGTTGGTAGGTTTGTCATGCGAAAGGTTTAGAAACTCGCAGAGATAGTCATGAGGGAGTTTTGTGCGTTGAAGACAGGAGGGGATAAGAGTTGTGATATGGTAGCGATCATCGTGTGAACGTTGTTTTTGCAACCCCTGATAGTAAAGAAGTCCTAAGAGTGCAGGGCCAGTAATGACGATGACCGATAAGAAGATGAGAACGATAGCGCGACTAAGAGGAAGGGTGGGGGCATGTTTAGACACTATGCAACAGTCGTTTGTTTTGACGTTTTCTTTGGAGCCCTAAGACTATCAAAAGGTCCATAAGTTCCGCAGTTGATATTCCCTGTTTATTGCAAATCTTAGGATACATACTGATATCTGTAAATCCGGGAATGGGGTTAATTTCATTAAACCAAAAACTTTCCTGCTCATCTAAGAAAAAGTCGATGCGAGCAAAACAGGTGCAGCGTGATATGCGGTAGACCTCTTTAGCAAGTTGAATTCCTTCTTGCAGTTTTTCTTCATTAAGAGGAGCTTGATCAAGAACGGAAAATCCCTCTTCACCATATTTGGCTTCATAGTCATACATTTTTCCGTTAGCGCATATTTCACCGGGAGGAAGAATTGTGATCTCATCGTTACCGTACACAGCAAACTCTAGCTCACGCCCCATGACGCCGTTTTCGACCAGGATATGACGGTTATACTTAAAGGCATGTTCAATGGCATTTTTTAAATCATCGAAACGTTCAACTTTTTTAATACCGACAGAGGAACCTTGATGCACAGGCTTAACAAAAAGAGGGAGCTTCAGCTCTTCTTGAATGTGCGCGAGAATATCTTTTTCATTTTGTGCCCACTCCTGAATGGAAAAATCGAGGAAGGGGGATGTGGGAATGCGGTGCTGTAAGAGAAGGTGTTTGAGTAAGGCTTTATCCATACACAGAGCGCAAGAGCGCCAATCAGGACCGATATAGGGCACGTCAAGTGTCTCAAATAGTCCTTGGATTGTACCATCTTCAGCTGCAGGACCATGCATGATAGGACAAGCGATATCGGATTCTAATAGGGCGTGAAGAACGTCAGTGGGCATTTTTGATGAGTCATTTGAATGATGAACTTCTTGAAGTGATGAAGGTCCTGTTGTCCAGTTTCCATCTTTAGAGACTCCAAATTTGGTCACATCGTAAAGATCTAAATTCAAAGCCTCAGAGACGTTGTGAACGGATTGAAGAGAAACCTCATGTTCCACATTCGCACCTCCGCCAATAAGCGCAACTTTTAACTTTGTCGGTGATTTCTTTTTAAAGAGTCCAATGATTTCATTGCTGAGATTTGTGATATCTCCTGCACCGAGTGAAACAACAACATCATGAGGGCGAATAAAGTCTGTTAGCCAGTAGGCAAGGGTTGATCTCGGCACGTATTGGCAAGAAAGGGTGGAGTGTTGCTTGATTTCATTTAGGATTTGTTCGGACGTTACGCCGTCGATGGGCTCTTCGCCGGCTGCGTAGATATCTGTGACAATCAATTCATCGACAACATCAAATAGCTGTTTAAATGAACCTAAACAGTCTTTGACACGACTGAAACGGTGGGGCTGGTAAACGGCAATCAGGCGCTTTTCTTTTACGGCAGTGCGTATGGCATTTAGCGTTGTTTTAATTTCGGTGGGGTGGTGGGCATAATCATCAATCAGTTCAATTTTACAATCAGCGACTTGTCTTTCACAGCGCCGCTTAACTCCTTGAAAGGTCTTCAATGCTTCTCGGATGGCGTGTTCCTCGGCTCCAAGTTCTAAGGCAAGTCCAAAGACTGCGAGTGAATTGAGGACATTGTGTTTACCGATAAGTGCAACTTCGACATCTCGAAAAGTTTTTCCACGATAAGTCATATCGAAAAAAGTGGACCAGCCCTTTTGCTCATAGTGATGGACCTTAAGTTGACATTGCGGGCCAAAGCCGTAGCTTATCCCTCCTTGAATCATTTTTGATAGGCGTTTGTCGTCTCCACACCAGAAAAAATGCCCTTTTGATTGCACTTTACCGATAAAGCATGAAAATGCATCGAGCAATGTTTCTTCGTCACCATAGTGGTTTAAGTGGTCTAAACCAATATTCGTAAGAATGGCGCCATAGGGCTCGTATTTCATAAAAGTGCCGTCGCTTTCATCTGCCTCAGCCACGAATAGAGATCCGGTGCCGGATCCGGCATTTGTTCCGTATTGACGCACAATGCCCCCTAAGGCGAAGGAGGGGTCTAGTCCGGATTCTTTTAACACAGCGGCTAAGAGCGCGCTTGTTGTTGTTTTGCCATGAGTTCCTGCTACTGCCAATGTGCGGTACTCTTTTGCTAATTCTACAAGAAGATCGGAGCGATGTAGGAGAGGGCACTTAAGGTTGATGGCTTCTTGGTATTCGGGATTAGATTGAGGGACACCGGAGCTGTAGATGACGGTCATGTCTTGGTTGATGTTTTGGGCGGAGTGTCCTTGAAAAATGTGAGCGCCTTTTTCAGAAAGCGTCTCGGTCATGGCATTACTATTGATATCGCTGCCACTAACGGGTAGATTTTTTTCTAATAATAACTTGGCAAGACCACTCATGCCAATGCCGCCGACGCCAATAAAGTGAAACTTTTTCATGATAGTTGTTTTTTAATAAGCTCTTTTAGAGATGGAAATGTTTTTTGTTGCTTATATGTTATGATACTATTCCTCTTTTGATGCAAGAACAGATTTTTTTGACTCAAGAAGTTTTCTAAAATTTCTGCTAATTTTTTCGCGGTCAGCTCCTTTTCTTGCTGCATGACTGCGCCTTTGACGATGTTCACCATAAATTCAGCATTTTTATCTTGATGACGATCTGTGGCATAAGGATAGGGTATGAGAATTCCAGGGACTTCAAATGCAAGTTGCTCGGCAATGGTACTCGCTCCTGATCGGGAAACGAGCAGATCAGCTGCTTGCCAGGCCATATTCATCTGTTCTTCGAACTCTTTTACGACGGCTTTGATGCCAAGAGCCTGATAGTGAGAAATAAATGCATCAGCAGTTTCATTAGAGCCAATAAGGTGGATAACTTGAAACTTACGAAAATCCATTAGTTTAACGGCATCGATAAATAAATGATTAATTGCCTTAGCTCCTTGCGAACCTCCAAAGATCAGAAGAGTGGGAAGAGCGGCGTCAAGCCCATAAAAATGCAAAGCTTTTTCTTTTCCCCCTTTTTGAGGACAAAAACCGGCACGCAAAGGCATTTCCACTTCAACTGTTGCTCCTTTAAGGTGGCGCGCTGCTTCGGGAAAGTGGATACCGGTGACTTTGGCAGAGCGTGCCATTAAACGATTGACTTTTCCCGGTACGCTATTTGCTTCATGTAAAATGATAGGAATACGCAGAAGCTTGGCAGCAATTAATACCGGTAAGGTGTGGTAGCTACCGAATCCTAAAATAAGATCGGGTTGAAACCGTTTTATAGTGACGATGCTATGCCTGATACCATTGAGAATTGCGAGTGCATCTTTAAAAAGACGAACGGGGTTTTTCCCGGACAATGTTCCGCATGGAATGCTGGTATAGGGCATCTTCTCGCTTTCGAAATAACGATTTTGTGCTAGCTTGCCCCCAATAAAATGGATTTCGCAGTCGTTTTGCAGCTCTTTAGCAACGGCAAGCGAAGGGTAAACGTGCCCTCCGGTCCCTCCGACAGTGATTAAAAGTTTCTTCTTTTGCATGGCTCCATCATACAAGAGTAAGACACTTTTTTCATCGCATTTTTTAGCAAGAAGATAGAGAGATGGTTATTAGGGGTTAGACTCGTTGACCTTGCTCAATCCTGATGGTGTGCTTGGTGCGATCGGCAACACTCATATCATGTGTGACGATGACGACAGTTTTTCCTTCTGCATTAAGCTCACTTAGAAAATTCATCATTTGTTTGCTGAGCTCCGGGTCGAGATTTCCTGTTGGTTCATCCGCAAGTATGATATCGGGGTTGTTAGCTAATGTGCGGGCAAGTGCTACGCGCTGCTGTTGACCGATACTCAGTTCTGTCGGTCTATGATCGAGACGATCTCCTAAACCTACCCGTTCTAACATCTCTTTGGCTCGTAGCTTCTGCTCTTCTGCATCTACATCTGCAATGAGTAATGGGAGTTGCACGTTCTGTAAGGCTGTTAAGTAGGGGATGAGATGAAAAGCTTGAAAGACATAACCAATGTGCTGTTGTCTAAAACTCGCGCGATCATCAGCATTTAAATCATAGAGCGAATGATCATTGATCACCACCTGACCCTCAGTTGGAGAGAGCATTCCACCCAGCATCATGAGGAGCGTACTTTTTCCGCTACCGCTTGGGCCAATAATGGAAACAAATTCGCCTGTGTTGATATCGAAAGAGAGATCGTCGATAGCGTTTACTGTTTGGCGCCGTCTTGTATAAGATTTGCTGACTTTTTTTAGTTGCAACATGGTTACACCTCCTGAAGTGCGATGGAAGGATCTAGCTTAGCTGCCGAACGGGCAGGCAAGTAGCTTGCTGTTATATTAATTGCGAGTGACAGAACTATAGCAATGGGAAATAACAGCGGCATTGGCAAAACGGGTATTCCTGCGATTATGGGGCCGAGAAAAAGTGCTGCAATCGTCCCTATAAAATAGCCGCCGATTCCTCCAATAAGACCAAGGATTACCGCTTTTTGTAGAAAAATTCTTTGCACCATTTTTGAACTAGCTCCCATAGCCATCAATGTTCCGATCTCTTTCCGGCGGTCCGAGACGTTGCCGTACATATCATTGGCAATCGTAGCGCCTCCGATAACAATAATGATCACTAAAAAGAGTTGAGAGAGCCGTTTCATCATGGAATTGGTGTTGATCTGTGTATCGATGATCTGTGTGATCGTGACCACTTTAGCTCCGGGGACAAGCGGTGAAATTTTTGCCACTAATCCTTTGGAAATTTGTTCACAGCATCCCACCACTTCGATGGCATTTACAATAGATTCTTTGCCCGAAAGTTGTTGAACTGTGTGTAAGTGTGAAAAAATGCGTGAATCATCGATGGTGCCTGTTTGCGGAAGAACAGCTGTGACATGAAAGTTTTTTCCAAGGAGTGCGATTTCATCTCCCTCTTTCACGTTGAGACATTCTGCTACATCGGCTCCGCATAATACTTCATGCGCTTCCAGATTCTCGATCACGCGTTTACGTACAAGCGTCTCTTTTGCAGGCTTTTTGACAAGACCTAAGACATCTTCGACATTTCCGCAGCCTTTCGGTCTGGAGAATATGCCGGCACCCTTCCACGACGCTTTGGCAGCAAATTCGCTTTTAGGCATGATACCGGTCAACGTGACTTTTTTATCACCAACTTCAACGGGTATAGAAAGCTTTGGCGAAACGTTATCCAGCCCTTCTAGGTTAGACATTGCCAAAGTTGTGACATACTCTTCAGGAAGCTCTCCTCCTTGAAGGTCAGCGTTGTAGTAGTTTTCAAGTGTCGTATTCTGTGGTAAGATCAAAATGTTGTTTCCAAGGGCATCGAGCTCTTGAGAGACAGCATACTCAGAATAGGTCATAATATTGTTGATCGATACAATGACTGCGATACCCAAGATAATAGCAAGACCGCTTGTAATAAGTCTTTTTTTTCGTTGAAACAGTTCTCTTGTAACAAGTGTTGACCACTTCATATTAACCTCCGCATTTTCCACCCGGGCAGCATCCACCTGGGCAACATCCTCCCGGGCAGCATCCCGATGAGGCTTTTTCTATTGTTGAAATAAGTTGGGCTTTCGTCGTGGGCCCAGTCATACTTCCTACGATCTCTGCAGGAGGAGCCAGAAAGACAGTTAAAGATTGATTTGCCGGATAGGCAATGTTAAGCGTATCTAAAAAGTTCATGCCTTCTGAGTCGTTGGGGTCGAGCATTACGATTTCCGTAGAGCTGTTGTAACGGGGGTCTGCTTTAAATTCGCGCACACCTTGCATAGCGGCTTCTGGATCTTTTGTTTCTGAGTTTTGCACGCAGAGGAGGACTAGTTTGTGGTTTTGTAGTGCAAGCAAACTTTTTTCCACAACTGGAGGGGCAAAACTACTTAACAGTTGTTCTTTTGTGAACGAGACGGGAAATCCACCCATTATAGCTCCATTAGGAGCTAGAACTAAGACAAATGGTGTAGGCGCATGTTGCAAAGAGTATTTTTTGACCACATCGCGGTCATCTGATTTCTTTAGAAGAGTGCCTTTGGCGCGATTGGGAACTTCTTGCATCGCATCAGTAAAAACTGCCTGCATTTGTTGTGTTTGGGCGTTTAATTCATTGTAGAGGAAAATGAAATGATACTTTTCTTCTTGGGTAAAACCGGTTGCAAAAAAGAAAATGGCACACAATGTGCAAATCAAAACTTTCATAACTTACCTAGCGTGATGGATTGAACTTCTTTAAAGATGGCTTCTAAGTTTTGCAAATCCTGTCTAAAGATCGGCATCTCTATGACACAATCGTGCAAACACTTTAAATTGGCTTCTAATTCTGCAGGCACTTCTTTAGGCAAGGAGTAAACCTTCCAGTTTGCTTGTCTTTTGGCCTCGACCATTCCTCTTTCCTTTAGGTAGGCTAAGTGTTTGGAGATTTTCACTTGAGGAAGGCACATAATCGCTTGAAAATGAGAGACACAAAGGGGAGTCTTCGTCAGGAGGTATAAAATCCTAAGACGTGTTTCGTCGCAGAGGCACTGATATATCTTAATTAACTTCATGCTCGTTACTATATTCCTTATCGGGAATATTCGTCAACGAGAATATCGAGATTCTTAATATAAAATTAACATTACTATTTTATAATGCAGTTTTGTTAGAAATCGGTGGATAAATGTCTAATAGTATAACTAATTCCTCAATTATAGCTAGATTAGCAGAAGCGCAATCTTCGGGTAAAAAGGTCTATCTCTATAAAAAACAGGGAGAGATCTATGCTGATTCCTCTCAATGGGGACGTATTCTACGGTGTATCACTACTTTTTTAGGCCTCCGTAATTATAATCTTACGGAAGTATGTGGCCTGCAACTTCAAGATAAGCAGTGGAAAAGCTCGCCTGCTGCAGAAAATCCACTACGAGACCTTTTTCAAAAGCAGATAGATAGGAAGCAAGAGATACGGGAAATGGAGCTCTCTATCATTTATTTAAGGGAGAAGCTGCGTAAAAAAGGAGTTCTCGATAATGTCTTTGAAAACGAGACGAAAGCGCTACGAGACCTACGGACTAAAGAGAGAAAAATTGAGAAGAATGTCGCTCTTCACGATGAATTCCATCGTCAGCCGCCGCAAGACGATTTGGATGAAAAGTTGGGGTCAATTCTTAAGCTTAATCTTATGCCCGAAAGTCCCGAAAAAAAAGAAATGCTAAAAAGGCGCTTTACCGAACTCAGAAATAAAGTTGAGCAAGAGGTCACAGATCGGATGAAGGGAGTTTCGGAACTAGACCTTTCCGACAATGATAAAGTTGAAGCTCTTTTTGCAGAGGAGATTGCGTGGCTTCGGGATAAGGTGCAAGAGGTAGCCAGAATAGTAAGTATTGAAAATGCCTGCGAAATTTTGCCGCCTCGGAACTTTACAAATCCTCAAGTTTTTTTAAGTAATAGCGAGCTTCTTTATGCTCAATGGCAGCAAGGTCTTAGTGCCAAAGAGCTTGTAGAATCAGTGAATAGTAAGATATACCTTCCCGGCTCTCTTGTTCATATGGTAGTTAATGAATATGCCAAACACGCAAAGGGAGATATCCCGCAAGTGCGAAATATCGAAATTTTTTACCACCTCACCATTTAGACTAAATACAACTGACGTCTTTTCTCTCTTTTATAGTAAAGGTGAACGTGCTTTTGGGTTTCCATAGAGGCGCGTTTTTCTGCTGAACGCAAGAGATGCAGCATTTGCTCTTTGCGCATATGCAAACTGCAGTTTAGTTCATCGATGTCTAGTAAGTTTATCAAGGGATGCTTAGAAAGGGCTGGGTCGACATTGCGAGGAACGGAGAGGTCGATGATCAGTTTTGAGGAGTTCACATTTCTTAGTGTGTGGGTGTTGAGTAAATGCTCTTGGGATTTGGTCCCGAAAATTAAGCAGTTATAAGATGTCCAGTTGACCGTGTGTAGAGGGGTGAAGGGAATGTTAAGAGATGCGGCTGTCTGTTGCCCTCGAGCAATAGTGCGGTTGCAAATGGTAAGTCGGGAGCATTGCTTGAGCTTGAGATAATTTACAATTTTGTGGTTGATCGCTGAAGCTCCGACAATGAGGATATTTCGGTCTTTGATATCTTCAAAATATTGTGAGGCGGTTGTGTAGACGGCATGTTCGATATCCGGCATTCCCCTTCCCATTGCATACTCTGAGCGGATCAATTTTCCGATTTTAAGCGTTTTTTGAAACAGGTAGTGGAGTTCTTTCGGTAACCGACGTTTTGCCGAGACGGATTCGTAAGTGTTTTTAACCTGCCCCTGGATTTCTGTTTCGGCAACAATTGCGCTGTCCAAGCCTGCTACGACACGAGCAAGATGCAAGAAGCAATCATGACCGAAGTAGGAATAGAGTTTCTGATCAAACTCTTCCGGAACCATCCTCCTGAGGAGGTCGAGTAAAAAGGTGTGTGTGCCGGTAAGATCTTCGGAACTAAAATAGATTTCTGTGCGGTTGCATGTAGAGAGGAGAACGAAGGAGTGATCATCGTGGACATAATCACAAAAATAGCTCTGACAGGCTTTAGAAAGTCTTTCCCGCAATGTGAGATTGGCAAGTTTGTGATTAAGGCCGACAATCCCAACACGCATACTTGATAACTTCCTTGTAAAAGTGACAAAGAAGTTTTTATAATGAAAGTTGAAATTCTTGACAACGAAAGCCGTAAAAAAAGTATTTCAGCCAGACATAAAGGCTAAAGATTACGTATTGCCTCGATGGGGTGGATCCTGGATGCTTTTAGAGCAGGATAGAAGCCGGCAAAGACTCCAACGCCTGCGGCGAGGATAAATGAGATAATAATTGACCAAACCGTAATGATCGTCTTCCAACCGGCCACAAAGCTAATGGTTGTTGAAAGAAAGATGCCAAAGATGACCCCAAGCGCAGCTCCGCTTAGTGTTAAGATTAGTGTTTCAAATAGGAACTGAAAGAGGATATGGGTTTTGTTTGCCCCGACAGCGCGGCGGATGCCAATTTCTCGGGTGCGTTCGGTAATGGTTGCCAGCATAATGTTCATAATGCCGATGCCGCCGATAAGCAATGAAATACATGCAATGCTTCCTAAGATGAAATTGAAGGTGCGTTGTGTTGCATTGGCTTGGCGTATAAGCTCTTGAGGAATGATCACTTGATAGTCAGTTTTGTTTCGGTGTACGAGTTGAAGAGAGCGGTTAATGATTTGCGCAGCTGTTGCGACATCTTTTTCTTTGTCGAGTTGTATAATAATTTCGGTCAGGCTTTCGCTATTGTCCTTTAAGGAAATTGCTTGTTTTGTGCTGATGGGAATAAAGATATTCTGATTGATATTGTGAGCATTGATCGGAATTGCCTTTCCACTAGCCCAATGGCGTGGTTTAAGGATGCCGATAATTTTAAACATTTGATTTTCAATGCGTAATGTTTTTCCTAGACGTCCCTCATTTCCAAGGGCGCGAGCGATTTCACTTCCAAGGACACAATGCAGCTGTCGATGTTGGGTATCGTAATGAGTTAAGTAACGTCCCTCATCCATTTCAAGTTGATAAATTGTTGAAAATGTTGCGTCGGTTGCAAGAATTTCGGGCATCAATTCTTTTCGTTTTGCGTGGAGGTTTGCTTCTACGATCGCAAGGGGGGCAATGGATTGAAGGTGAGTGAGAGAGTTCTTTAGCTTGTAAAATTCTTCAAGCAAAAGGGGTTTCTCAGATCCGGGTAATTGTTTAACAATGATGTTATTAAGACCTAATTGACGAATTTGTTCGGTAGCTTCCCGTTTGGCTCCCTCTCCGATGGAAAGCATTGTCACAACAGCCATTACGCCAAGAAGCACTCCGAGCAAGCTAGAAATGGCGCGTAATCTTTGACTTAACAGATAGCGAAAGCTTTTGGTAATAATGGGATAGAGAGAAGTCATGTTCATGCGACACACACCTTATCACTTTGAATGAGTCCATCAAATAAGGAAATCCATCGAGGGGTTCTTTGGGCGATCTCTTCGTTATGTGTTACGATGACAATAGTCGTTCCTTGTGCATTGAGCTCATCAAAAAGTGTCATAATAGATTGGCCTGTTTTCGAATCTAAATTTCCTGTGGGCT
>JAJFMB010000005.1 GCA_021772355.1 Chlamydiota bacterium
AATTTGGGAGGGGGTTTAGAATTCAGAAATCATGCTTCAAAAAATTTGAAGGAAAATTTCTGATTTCTAGGCCTCTTAACTCTCCCAACAATAAAAAATAAAGGCAACTCCTAAGAGCTGCCTTTATAAGGTTTTATGACGAACTTATCGTCTTAATTTTAACTTGGTTATCAACGATTGATAACGCTTAGTATCAGTTGAATTTAAGTAATCAAGTAAACGTCGACGCTGGCCTACCAACTTGAGTAGAGAGAGGCGAGATCCATGATCTTTGGAATTTCGCTTTAGATGCTCTGTCAGCTCAGTGATTCTCTCCGTAAGGATAGCTATTTGAACGTCAGCAGATCCGGTGTCTTTTTCGTGTAATTGAAACTTTTTTGTTATTTCTTCTTTTGTGCCTTTGTCAAGAGACATTCAGTGAATCTCCCTAATTTGGAGCCAGAGTTCGGCTGTTTTAGTAAAATTTCTTAATAAAGTCTTCATCTTACGTATGATTATACCATAATGAGAATTTATGAATCAAGGTCAAAAAGGAATCCGCCGAATTTTGAGGGGAAGGCGCTATAATACACTCTGAGTCTTTTAGGTGGATATTCCTAAAAATAAAGGGGTTATAGCTTGGTATCTAAGATAACTTCAATATACTCTGGATATTTGCCTCTAGAATCTCGTCTTGTGACGACTTTAAAAGGAATGGTAATGCGACCTTGGTACTTCTCATGCTGTAATTCGTCCCATATTCGCTGTTTAAGCTCCTCTGAGACCTTTTCTCCCTTGTATTTGCGTAGAATGTCTCTAATGTACTGCTCTTGCTGGTCGCGCAGTATATCGTGTCCGTAGAAAGGGTGTGATTCGTCTGCTTCCATGATACGTCTCATTTGCATTAGGGAGTTGAGTTGGATAGGCCGCTTATTTTTGAATTTTAGCAAAGAAATAGGGCTTATGCAACGCAAACTTGTCAATTTAGTTGGGATCAGCATATAATGCTGAATTATGTCTTTTCCTTTTCAAATTACACCTCAAGATGACGATGAGCGCTTTATGTTGGAAGCACTTAGAGAAGCGTGGAAAGCGTTTCGAGATGACGAAGTTCCTGTTGGAGCTGTAATCGTTAAACAAGGACGTATCATCGCAAGAGGGCATAATCAAGTGGAAATGCTTCGCGATGCAACTGCACATGCTGAAATGCTCTGCATGACGTCGGCGGCGGCAGCCATCGAAGATTGGCGTCTTACCGAGTGTACGTTATATTGCACTATAGAACCTTGTAGTATGTGTGCAGGTGCTACATTATTGTCGCGTGTGCCTCAATTAGTTTGGGGGGCTCCCGATTTGAGGCATGGAGCTAATGGAAGCTGGACTGATCTTTTTGAAAAACAACATCCTATGCATACGGTTAATGTCAAGAGCGGTGTACTAAGTGAGTATGCTTCTCAGTTGATGCGTGATTTTTTTCAATTGCAACGGGATAAAAAACGGGCTGGTCATGTCGAATGATGTCGTTTTAGATTGGAGTGTCATTGAGGCACTCATGAACGAAGTTGTCGAGGGGCAAAAAAAGCAACTGCTTTCATTTGGACGGCAGTTTGTTCCTACTTTAACTTCTGAGGATATGCTACAGCCTAATGATTATCCTGTCCTGGAGTATCATCCTCAGTTTCGGTATGAGGAGGGGGTCTTAGCGGGGATGCAGTCTCTGCAAATGGCTCTTCAGGCGATTAAATCGCAGTGTCCTGAAAGGTTTGAATAATGTCATGCAACTGATCATGCAGTTCGAGAATAACTTGGTTAAAAAGATCTTCCTTGGCTACGGCATCATTTTCTCGTCTGCTTTTGATTCTTTCAATTAACAAAAGTGATTCTGTTCGTTGATTTTTTACCTTATCTCGAGCTTCTTCGTAATATTGCTTAAGCGCCGCTGCCTTGTGATACTTTTTGCCTAGGGCGAAAAAGAGCCCTAAACCATATTCAATTTTTTTACGGTGATAAACTTTGGCCAGGCGTAATAACGCGCGTCGGTAGAGGTGGTTGATTGCCTCTTTTTCCGTGCTCATCGTCAGGCCTATAAAAAAGGCCGATAGAGAAAAGAAAATTGATAAAGTACAAATAAGAGTTTTAACCATCATACAGTTGCTAAAGAACATAGAGCAGGACCAATTGGTCGTTTTAAAATGGATTAGACCGGCCAATGTTATGAAAAATAAACCAAATGAAAAGAACAATGCTCTGTATAGCGACACTTTGTGTTTGTTCGCTGAATAGGGTCGGTTGTGTGGTCCGTTTTTGTCCTTAGCAATCTGCTCCTTGATGTCATATAGTTCTGGGTAGTGTTTGCCTTTGCTATAAGAAACTGATTGTGCTTTATGTTTTTCGCAACAGAACACCCCTAAAAGAAGAGAGGGATGAGTTTGATTGTGTTCTTTTTTTAAATTATTCATTTGCGATACATTGATAGTTATTTAGTGAGAGATTTTACTTTAAACTATTAATAAATGTCAAGTTAG
>JAJFMB010000041.1 GCA_021772355.1 Chlamydiota bacterium
TTACAAACTCTTACAAGAGGAAATGCTATGATTTCATCATTTACCGGTTCTCTTAGTATTGTTTTGCTATTTCTGATTAAATGCGGCTCTCTTTGCGCCGACACCTCTGTGAAATTATTAAACCACCTCACCTATTCAGAAACTAAAATCCTTAGCGTCCTCAATATTGATTCTCCTTCTGAAACGGAATCAAAAGTTTCATTTTTTGATCAACGTGGCTATGACGACAAGGGAAATTCTTATAAAAAATATATTCTTTGCACTTCGTACGCCCCCGAAGATAAGCTCTACCAAGGTGGAGGCGCCCTTGCCTACTACCTCTCCCCCATCATCAGCGTTAAAACCGGCCCTTCGTGGTGTCCCGACCTCGGCATCAACAAGAAGTGGAAATGGGCTTGCCAACTCAATTTTGAGTTCCCCTTTTCACGTTAGATCTGCCTTATTGCATAAATATTGCCTGGATCTTTGCACAAAAATAACTCATCTTTAAATACTTGCGTTTTTGCATCAAATCTCCTGGGCAATATTTACGCAACAAGGCCTATTAGACCTATTAATCTTAACTTAATACAATTTTAAACCTAGATTTAACAAACTCCCCTATAATAAAGTAATAAATTTAATTATTACTCGGAGTATGAAATGAATATTATAGGTGGTTTATCAGATGCATTTCAAAAGGGAATGACCCAAATTAGTGATGGTTCTTCCGTAGCCCCTCTATTTTTGGCTATAGGAGCAGCCGCCTTATTTGGAGAGGCGTACTCCAAACTCTCACATAGTGCTACTCCTCCTCCTAAGCCCATTGCAAGAAAAGTTGACAATGTCGATTTCCTTTTTACTCAAGGTGAATTAGATCAAAAACCAAAAATCGCTTGGTCCGAGATCCAGAACCATACCAGCAAAGACGACTGTTGGGTTGTCCTCCAAAACAAATACATAGTCAATGTCACAGATCTCTTTAAAAGAAACCATCCGGCAACTCAAGCAATTTTTCTCAACAATGCCGGCAAAGATATGTCAAAAATGTTTTTTGCAATACCGCATAAACCACCCACATTTAACCATATCCATAACAATCTCGTAGGTCTTGTTGCTTAATGAAAGATGATGACTTTCAATAAACGCTAAAAAGTGGTAAAATTCCCTCCTTTTTTCTAAAGAGAGTCGTCTGTGTCAACAATTTATCTGCATCCCAGCCAAAACCATGGAACAAACCCACAGCCCACCTCACCTCTCACTCTTTCAGACCTTCCTAAATTTATTGACTTCCCGCACACCGCCTCTACTCGAATTGAAAACCATATCGCAAACGAAGAAGCTGTTCCACATCTGGCTGAATTTGATGGAATCCCCGATCTCTATCACGCGATTATCATTCCTACAGGTGATCTGAGCACAGATACAGGAGAAAGAGGGGCTACCATCTTACATATCGCAATAGGAAGGAAAGACTTTCCCATATGTAAGCTTATTCTTTACTTAGCTCCTCATCTGATCAGTGCCCCTGACGATGACGGAGATACACCGCTTCTATTTGCCGCACTCGAAGGAATGACCCACGTCGTAGAACTTTTACTAGACCCCTCTCCACTTACAGATGCTAAAGCTTGCGTTTCTGAGACCAATAACGATGGGCAATCGGCCCTTCACTTAGCTCTTATGAGCAGTCATGCAGAGACCGCACGATCCCTTGTAAATTGGGGCTGCGATAAAAATTTAGTAGACAACGACGGGTTAACTCCCGGGGATATAGCCCGCTTACAATCCCTAAACTTTGACCTATCGCATTTTCCAAACAGAACCCCGCTAGAAGTAGCAGATATGTTTGAATCCTTAGCCCAAGAATTTGCTCCAGACAGAGGATTAAAAACTGTTGAGGAATTAAGACTCATCCATACATCTGAAACTTCACCTACCGACTCACTCACTAACCTCGCAAATATGGTTTAACTTGAGATATCAAAAAAATCTAATCTTTTATAATACATCTAAATATGCTAGAATAGCTCCCTTGTTTATTGGGAGAATCACCAGTGTCTACTATTTATTTACAGCAACTTCAACCCCAACAGCCGTCACATGGCCTTCAGGCTCCTCAACAAGCACTCACTCTTCATAACCTTCCCTCAATAGCCAACCTCCCAAGAGATGCCGATACTAATATTGGAAACTATGCCTCAGGTGCTGCTGCTCGACGCCTTCAAGAGTTTAACGGGATTCCAAACCTCTTAGGGGAGATCATCATCCCTACCGCACAGCTGTGCACTCTTACCGGTCCGAATGGTGAAACAGCCTTACATATCGCAATCGAAAGAAGAGATTTTTCGATGTTTAAGCTTATCCTATTTTTAGCTCCCGACTTAATCAGTAGATACGATTGCGCTGGAGATACACCTCTTCTACAAGCAGCTTATATGGGAGAGCTTAATATGGTGCGCTATCTGTTAAATCCCGGCCCTTTAAGCAGCAATTATAAAGCAAATTTATCTGAATGCAATCAGGACAATCTTACCGCGCTTCATTTAGCTCTTATGGGGGGATATAGAGAGATTGCATCTTCCCTTACGGAAGCAGGCTGTGACAGAAATTCAAGGGATCGTTATGGCATGACTCCCGGGGACAGAGCGCGTTTTAGTTCTCTTTATTTTGATCCCACGTCCTTTCCCGATCTCTACGCTTTTCAAGTCAGCGATATGTTTGAAGGATTAGCTCAGGATTTTGCTTCTGATGAAGGGCTAAAATCCGAGGGGGAACTCCAGCAAATTTACGACACCTATTTTTCTAGTCAAACAACTTCAAACCTAACTCTGGAATTCGTTTAGAGTGCAATTACTCTTAACCGGGATTTGAAATTTCATTTTTTAGTCAGAACTGCTATCATTGCCGAATAAATTCAACGAGAGGTTTGTCATGCTAGGGATTAATTTAAAAGGAAAACGCGCCTTTATAGCTGGAATCGGTGATGATAAGGGATTTGGCTGGGCCATTGCTAAAGCTCTTGCCGAAGCTGGAGCTGAGATACTCGTAGGGACATGGACGCCCATCATGAAAATTTTTACGATGAGCCTGGAAAATGGCAAGTTTGACGAGGCGAGGAAATTGTCAGATGGCACACTTATGACGTTTGCTAAGGTGTATCCTCTCGATGCGACGTTTGATTCGATGGAAGATGTTCCAGAAGATGTCAGAGAAAACAAGCGCTACAAAGATGCTAGCGGTTATACCATCTCTGAAGTGGCCGATGCAGTGAAACAGGATTTTGGCACAATCGACATTTTGGTGCACTCCCTTGCCAATGGTCCGGAAGTGAAAAAACCACTTCTTGAAACCTCTCGCAACGGTTATCTCGCGGCAATTAGTTCCTCCTCTTACTCTTTTGTAAGTTTGCTTGCCCATTTTTTACCGCTCATAAACGAGGGGGGATCAGCACTCACGCTAACCTATCTAGCCTCCGAATTTGCCGTTCCAGGCTACGGTGGTGGCATGAGTTCTGCCAAAGCTGCGCTAGAGAGCGACACACGCACACTCGCATGGGAAGCGGGTCGTAAGAAAAAAATTCGCGTAAATGCCATCTCAGCAGGTGCCTACGGCAGCCGAGCTGCTAAAGCGATCGGCTTTATCGAAAAGATGATTGAGTACTCCATTGCTAACGCCCCAATCCCTGAAGAAATTCATGTTCATGAAATCGGCAATACAGCAGCATTTCTTCTCTCACCTCTTGCTTCAGGTATTACCGGGGATGTGATCTATGTCGACAAGGGGCTGCACGCCATGGGTGTTGCTGTAGACAGTCCTACGTTACAGGCTTAGAAGATGGCAAAAATTCTCTATCTTAACGGCCCTTCCAGCAGTGGGAAAACACATCTGGCTTTAGCACTGCGGGAAGCATTAGAGGAACCCTTTCTACACATCGGTATTGATCGGGTAATCGGCATGATGCCCGATAAACTTAACAACTGGAAAGGGGGTCACGCGCCTTTGGGGTATAGCTGGAAAAAGACCTTCGATGAAGATGGCACTGAGATGGTTGAACTGATACCCGGTCCCTTTGCTCAAAAAATTCAGCACGATTATCTAAAAATTGCGCAACTCCTC
>JAJFMB010000042.1 GCA_021772355.1 Chlamydiota bacterium
TTTTCGACAAGAGAGAGGACGCATGACAATATTTTTTACAGATTTTTCTCAGCGTGCTAGTACCGATAATAGTCTGCCTTAAACGGTCCTTCCTTTGAAATTCCTAAATAGTTTGCTTGATCGTCTGTTAACTTTGTCAGATGGACACCGAGTTTTTCCAAGTGCAATTTGGCCACCTGTTCATCAAGATGCTTGGGAAGATGGTAGATGCCAAGGGGATATTTATCCTTGGGGGCATTCCAAAGTTCCATCTGCGCCAGGACCTGGTTACTGAAAGAGTTAGACATCACGTAGGAGGGGTGTCCTGTTGCGCATCCCAAATTGACCAGACGCCCTTGCGCGAGTAAAATAAGAGATCTACCGTCGCTAAATGTGTAACGATCAACTTGCGGTTTGATGGTTGTGCGAGAAATGTCGGGAGATTGATTGAGATAGGCGACGTCAATTTCTGTATCAAAGTGTCCAATGTTGCATAAGATAACGTGATCCTTCATGCGCTGCATGTGCTCTTTGCGAACAACATCATTACAACCGGTAGCGGTGACAAAAATGTCAGCTAAGGGTGCTGCCTCTTCCATTGTAACAACAGAGTATCCTTCCATCGCAGCTTGATAGGCGCATATGGGATCAATTTCAGTTATGAGCACTCTAGCACCATGTTGGCTAACAGCTTGGGCACATCCCTTTCCCACATCGCCAAAGCCGGCAATTAGCACGATCTTTCCTGCTATCATAACATCTG
The DNA here is from genome assembly GCA_021772355.1 of Chlamydiota bacterium. Taxonomy (GTDB): domain Bacteria; phylum Chlamydiota; class Chlamydiia; order Chlamydiales; family JAJFMB01; genus JAJFMB01. The sequence goes on from JAJFMB010000042.1 coordinate 743, forward strand.
TTGCACGCTTTAACCCATCGAGTAAAGACTCTCGACACCCATAGAGGTTATCGAACTTTGATTTGGTTACGGCATTATTGATATTGATGGCCGGAGCCCCAAGCTCTCCACGTACAAATCGTTTCTGCAGTGTTTGGATTCCCGTGGTGGTTTCTTCTGTTATTCCAATCAAAGATGGTAGAAGTTCAGGTCGTTTCTGATGAACATAGTCAGTCAGATCGCCTCCATCATCGATAATCATATTGAGCGGTTCCTCTCCAAACATCACTGTTTGTGCAATGCACCATTCGTACTCTTCTTCAGGAATATCTTTCCAAGCAAATACCGGCACACCAGCTTCAACCATCGCAGCAGCGGCATGATCTTGTGTGGAATAGATATTGCACGACGACCAGCGCACTTGAGCACCAAGTGCAAGCAACGTTTCAATCAGCACCGCTGTTTGGATCGTCATATGCAGGCAGCCGGCGATACGCGCTCCTTTTAACGGTTTTGTATCGGAATACTTTTCACGTAGCGCCATTAGACCCGGCATTTCTTTTTCTGCCATAGAGATCTCTTCACGCACCCATCGAGCCAGCTCTAGGGCTTGAGGCGATGAGATAGTAAGATCATTGATGATTTTGTAGTCTTTCTTCATTTTTTCAACAGCTTTAGGATATCTAATAATGGTTTAGCAAAATCAGACTTATCCTTCTCAATTTCTTTTTGGACTTGTTTCACACTGCTCATCACCGTGGAGTGATCACGAGAGAACAGGTCTCCGATTTTGGTATAGGGCATTTTTAATTCTGTGCGACAGATAAACATGGCAATTTGCCTTGGGAGCACGACGTCTCGGCTTTGCGCCTTTCCTAGTATATGATCTGCATCAGCATCAAAGTATTCGGCAACGTGTCGTATGATGATGTCGCTTGTCATTACCTGTTTCTGCTCCTCTAAAATCAAGTCTCCCAAATGTTGTCTGATGTGGGCAATGGTCAGCTGCGTGGAATTCGTATGAGCAATGGTGCGTAAATGAGAGCGTAGGATAAGAGCATCTAAGGCGCGACAAAGCGTTTTAGGGTTATTGGTAAAGGTGTTAACCAAGAAATCGACGCATTTGTCAGGAAGTGGAAAACTGAGGGATTCCGCGCGCTTCTTTAGAATCTGCTTGAGTGCTTCCTGATCCGGACGCTCCAGCGACAACACAATTCCCCATTCAAATCGGCTAACTAGACGAGGCTCAATATGCTGTAGTTCTGATGGGGAACAGTTAGCACTGATTAAGATCTGTTTTCCAGACAAATGCAGGGCATTAAATGAGTGAAACAGCTCTTCTTGCGTGGCCCTTTTTTTCGAAAATACATGAATATCATCTAAGATAAGAACATCTATTGTGCGGTACGCTTTTCGAAATTCGCTCATCTCTCCGGCGCGTATGGCAAACACAACATGTTCTGTAAAGGTTTCAGCTCTTGTGTAGCGCACATTAAGGTTCTGCTGCTCTAGCGCATGCGCTGCGGCCATCAAGAAATGTGTTTTGCCAACACCAGAGGGTCCATAGAGGAAAATGGGATTAAAGGCGCCAAGGTCTGTTTCTTTTTGTTCATAACCTGACATTTTACAGAGCAGTTTATGCGAGAGCAAGTTTCCTTCATGAACGATAAAGTTTGAGAAGGTAGCTTGGGGATCGAGTGATTCAAACGAGAGGGAAAACTTCTTATCTTCAAAAGCTTTAGATTTTTTCTTTTCTTTCTTGAAAGAGACTTGATTTGTAATGGTTAAATGAATGGCAATTGTTCTGCCATTGTTGTTGACAAAGGACTCTTTAGCCTTAGGTCTGACATGTTCTTCAAACCAAAGAGCTTGAAAAGAATCTTTTGCTTCCAAGTAGAGATTTGCAGCGTCAAACCGGATCACTTTTAACGTCCGTAACCACTTCTGAACGGGCTCCGGACCTAAAATTTTTGACTGCTGTATTAAGAAATTGTCCCACGCTTGCATAAGAAACTGATTATTGCAGATCCCAATGCTTTTAAGCAAAGACTCAATAGTTGCGACAGTGGACAATCTGAAGTCACACTTCAGATTGTCCGGATAACAAATCGATTACTTTTTTCTCTTCTTGGCGACGGGTGTGACTTTCACCTCGATTTCGTCGCTAGCCTTTTTCGCCTTCATCTGTTTAGCCATCCACCATTGCTGCAGCATGCCGAGAAGCATTGAGAAGAGCCAGTAGATGTTTAATCCTGATGGGAAGTTGTAGAAAATAAAGGTAAAGAAGACAGCAGACATGTTAGCCATGACGCGTCCTTGCCTTTGCTGATCTGTCATTTTGCTCGGGTCTTTAGGCCCGGAAGCCATAAAGCGCGCCTGACAGAACATAACAACCCCTAAAATGATGGGCAGTAAGTGAAACTCTGTTCCAATAAACCAGATCGGTTTTTCCCAACTAAAGAGGACATCAGGTGCAGAAAGATCATCAATCCAACCGGGAACAAAGACAGCGCCCCGCAAGCTAAAGGTAGTCTTAAGTAAGCCGAACATACCCATAAGGAATGGAACCTGAATAATCATAGGGAAACAGCCAGATAGGGGATTGGCTCCAGTATCACGCCATAGATTCATCGTTTCCATCTGCACTTTACGAGGATCGTTTTTGTACTTTTCTTTGAGGGCCTCAATTTTAGGCGCAATTTCTTGCATCCTAATCATGGAACGCATGCTCCACGCATTAAGAGGGTAGAGCATAATACGAAGCAGTAAAGTGAGCAGGAAAATTGAAAATACCCAGGATCCTGTAAACTGGTAACATGTCTTTAAAATAATTGAAAGGAAGGCTGTGAACGGTTCTGAAATAAAGGGGAACCATCCATGATAAACCTGCAATTGGTTGTAATCAGGAGAATATCCAGTGACCTTATCTGTGAACTTCTTATCGACTTGCTTTAGAATACGTTCGGAGTTGGGGCCGGCGTAGATGCGATAATTCAACGCTCCTTGATTGACCTTAAGAGGGAGCATAGCGAGGTAGCCTGGCATGTTTTGCGCTTTGAACCGCTCATACTCTTGATCAATCTCAACTAAACGAGAGGGCACCTCATCGCCTGCCACAAATTGAAAACGGTAACCCGGATCCGTTTTACTCGTGGAGTCTAAAAGGACACTAAAGAAGCCGTTAGCTGTGGCAATCCAATCCGGATAATCTTGAGTGTTTGTCAAGATCTCTTTAGGAAGCTTAACTTCCTTAATTTCTGACTTATTCTTTGCTCTTACGATCCGATACATCAGAGTTGGTGCTGGTTGACCAGAAATGAGTTCCACCTCTGGGACACCGGTAGAGAGCCAAAGACCTTTACCATCGCCTTCAATAGTGATGGTCAGATCGATAATATAGGGAGCCCCCTCTTTTTGCTGAGCAATGGAGTAGCTCTTTGTGATCCGGCGATGCGGTTGCGAGGCGACAAAGACAATTTTATCTTTCTCAAAAGACTTTACCTCATAAACAAGTTGTGCAACTTCGGGGTACTTCGAAACGATGTTAAACGCATAATACGCCGGAGCAATTTTGACAGACTTTCGATTGCCAGTCTCAATAAGATCACGACGAATTAGTGGATAGTAACCACCCAGTTGACCTTTTGCATGCTCTTCGAAAGAACCTTGTCCGGGGGTGAAATAAGCGTGTGCGGGAAACATGGCATTATAAGGGTGGTGTTCCACCATATCGCGGTCAAAGCCGATCTCTCTTACGACGCTATTTTTGTTTTCTTTGGTTCGAAAAGGGAGGTTAATCTCTGCTAGCGCTCCACCATAGTTAGAGAATACGAGTTGTTGGTACTCATTTTCGAGCACATAGAACTGTTCACTCAACCTTGCGCCGGTTTTAACTTCCCGTTTTTCACTTGGCGCTAAAATGAGGTTTGCAAGTCCAATGATGTTTTCGATCTGGATAAAGGACTTATTCTTTTGATCGTAGCTTCCTGCGGGGAGATATCCCTTATCTGTTTTGTAAAGAACTAAAACATTTCCTAAAGGCTGAGGCGAAGGGCTTTTGCCATTGAGTTGTTTGTTGAGCTTATCGAGTTTTTCTTGAGGAATATTTAAACTGCCATCAAAAATCTCGCCGAATACAACGCGATCGGTCGAAGGGTTAAGGAGCTGAACGGGGTACTCGCCAAAGGAGGGGATTTGCCCAACGGGGATCTGGGTTGTACCGCTAGTAAGATAAGCAGCGATATATCCAAGTGATTGAGGGTCGTAAGCAATTGTGACTTTTTCTAATTGTTCTTTCGTTTCGTGAGCGCGAACATAAACTTCTTTAGGTAGCTGTGGCGCCCAAGAAAGAGTCACTACGGATCCATTGACTTTAACACCAAGTCCAATAAGATCTTTGGCTTCGTTATCTGTGAAAAGCTCTACAAGAGGAAGATCTTTTGGAGAAGCTGTTTTTTGAGCGATTTCGCTTTCCAACTGCTGCTTTTGTTCAGTAAGTATCGCTCTTTGTTGAGCAATACGCTTCTCCATATCTCCCTGATTAAACCATTGAAAAAAGAGATTTACACTAATAAGTGTGACTGATGTCACGATCACAAAAAGAAAAGTACGTCTGTCCATGCTAATTTCATCTGTTTAATTGAAAAAAAATGGTAGAATAGCATGAAAATAGGAAAGAAACAAGATTTCCCTTTCTATTTACTCTTTTTTTTCGCTACCCTAAGAGGATGCGTAAGTATTTTTTTGCATTGGTAATTTGTTCAACACTTCTTTGTGCTGATGAAATCAAAGAGGAAATTTCTCGCTACACTCAACTTATTGCAGAAGCACCGAAGGAGAAAAAAGGGGAGTTACTGGTTGGTTTGACCCAAGCACATTGGGCAGACCAAAACCAAGAACTCGCTTTTAAAACCTATTGGGAAGCGCTGGAAAATGCTCAAAAAATTCAGGCTGCGATAAGCCCAAAAGAACAGGTCCTCTTTGATGAAGCGCTACAGTTGTACCTCAACAGAGGGAATATGTCTCATCAAGAACTGGCTTCTTTATTTCGACAAAAATACGCAGCCATTTTGGAAATGCATCCGGATTATTATGCCTTAAGTTTTATGATGGCGACCGCCTACTCAAATCTCGATAACATCGAAGATTTTTTCCCCCTTTTCTACAAAGCTTATTCCGCTTACCCCGACCATTTTTTGGCGCATAAAACTAAAGCTATCATCGCCATGAAAATCTTCGAGCGGTATCCGGTTGGAGAGCAGAAGGAGTTTTACCGCAGTGAACTGATGCAAGCTGTCCATCATGCTATTTCTGCATACCCTCAAGACTCATCGCTCTATAAAATGCTTTTGTGTTTCACTCATAAGGAACATAAATCGCAAAATGTGATCACTTGCTTGAACAAAATCATTGATGACAATATCATCATCTCTCGAGCGGATATATCATTTTACGTTCAAATGGCATGTGAAGTGAATGAAAAAGAGCTTGCTAGCCGTTTTATTGAACGCGCGCATGAGTGGTACCCCTGTAGTCGCTCATTAACAGACGTGCAAAACTATTTCGAGGATCAATATGGAAAGTGTGATAGAAGCAAAACAACTGGGTGATTACACTATCATCAAACAGATCGGTCAAGGATCACTTGGAGCTGTATTCTTAGCGGAGCACCGCTTTATGAAGAAGCAGTTCGCTTTAAAGGTTCTTCCGGAAGAGCTATCAGCAGACCGCACCTTTATTCAGCGTTTTGAAGAAGAAATCTCCATCCTCGCGACACTCGATCATCCCAATATCGTAAAAATTCACAACATTTCATTTGACAAGGGACAGTACTTTTTAGTTACAGACTGTGTCGTTGACGAACTTGGTGAAACGACAAATTTAGCTCAATATCTTCGCGAACGAGCCGAACCATTGGATGAAGAAGAGCTGTATTTAATCCTAAGTCAGCTGGCAGAAGCTCTTGATTATGCTCATAGTAAGCAAGCAGTCCACCGCGGCATAAAACTGAACAATATTCTCGTCGCCAAGAACGAAGGTGAAATCAAGGTATATCTCGCTGATTTCGGTTTATCGCGAATCATCGGCTCCGGCGCCGTTCTTAGCCGTACCTATCAAGCTGTAGCAGAGACTCTCGGTGTTGAGGAACTAACTCCCTTTAACCCTACTCTAGACCTTGAAAAGCAGTCGCCCTTGCACGCCTCTTTTTTGCAATGTTTTCTCTTCCTCGCTACCGAACAGAAAAGATTAGAATCTGCTCATGCGGTTGATGCAAAAGCTGATGTTTACGCGTTTGCAGTTTTAGCTTACTTCCTCCTTATGGGGGAATTTCCTGAAGGGGTGTTCGAAATGCCTTCAGAGCGCAGAACGGAGCTTAAATGGAATTGGGATCACTTGATCAAGTCGTGTCTTCAAGGAAAACCTGAAAATAGGCAAAAAAATGTGCTCCCCGCCCTTGAAATGATACAACAACTTAAAAAACCGGAAGCCATATCCTCTCATCCCGTCGCTGAAGAAATAGTAGAACAGACAATGAGCCCGGTAGTTGAGCAGACCGTTAATCCGGTTGATGAACAAATCGTATATGAAGAAACTGATCAGAAGCGGGAATTGAAACCTCTACTCAAGATGACAAAGCTTGAGCGCCCTACAACAGATCCGGATCCGGCATCGGTCTTTAAAATTGATACAACAGTAAAATACTACACACCCGAGCGTCGTGAAGTTAAGGATGTCAATCCCATCTTAACTGAAATGGCTGTTGTAGAGGGTGGTACTTTTTATCGTGGTAGCAATGACGGCAACCGCGATGAGATGCCGCGTCATCAAATTCATCTTCAGAGTTTTGCCATTGATGTTCACCCCGTCACTAATGAGCAATTCGTTCGCTTTTTAGAGTACATGGGTGGAGAGAAAGATAACAACTATCATGATATCATTCGCCTTCGAGATTCACGCATCAAAAGAATTGCCGGAAAGCTCAGTATTGAGTCTGGCTACACCAAGCACCCTGTTGTCGGCGTTACATGGTATGGCTCAACAGCCTATGCTAAATGGGTAGGGAAACGGTTGCCAAATGAATCAGAATGGGAAGTTGCTGCCAGTGCCGGTGTTGCGAATCTCTGCTACCCTACGGGAGATGAAATCGAGAAATCCCAGGCAAATTTCTTTAGCTCTGATACAACTGCCGTCATGAGCTATCCAGCTAATGCCTCCGGTCTTTTTGATATGGCCGGCAATGTCTATGAATGGTGCCAAGATTGGTATGGCTATAACTATTATGAAACTTCTATCCAGGAACCTGAGAATCCAAAAGGTCCACTACAGGGTGTCTACCGCGTTTTGCGTGGAGGTTGCTGGAAGAGTTTGAAAGAAGATTTGCGTTGCTCAAGACGTCATCGTAACAACCCGGGAACAGTCAACGGCACCTACGGATTTCGTTGTGCTGCTGATGTCCAATAGGAAAAACCATGCCTTCGATTCTTTTTGTCTGTCTTGGAAATATTTGCCGCTCGCCTGCTGCTGAAGGAATGCTCCGGAAAAAAGTTGACGAGAATGGTACTCTTAAAAACATCACAATTGATAGCTGCGGCTTAGGTGACTGGCATGAAGGGCAGTTACCCGATGAGCGCATGCGCGCTGCTGCAAAATCTCGAGGACTTGCCCTAACGATGCGCGCGCGCTCCATACGTCCCAAGGATATGGAAGAATTTGATTATATCCTCGCAGCATCCCGCACCGTCATTAACGATCTCTATCACTACGCGACAAATCCCCAAGAAAAAGGAAAGATTCAACTCATTACAGCCTATAGTAAAACCTATCACAACCAAGACATTCCCGATCCCTACCACAAAGATGCTGTCGACTTTGACCTCGTTCTCGACATCTTAGAAGATTGCTGCGACGGTCTTCTCAATCATCTCACAAGCAGATACTCGTCTACTTAATATTTCTGTCTATAAGAGTTTAAATAACTCCTAATTCTTTGCCGACGGACTCAAACGCTTTAATGGCGCGATCAAGATCTTGGCGGGATTGTGCAGCCGACATCTGTGTACGGATGCGGGCTTGTCCTTTGGGGACAACGGGATAGCTAAATCCAATCACGTAAATACCCTGATCGAGCATTTTAGAGGCGAACTCTTGCGCAAGCTTAGCATCACCTAGCATCACAGGGATGATGGGATGCTCACCCGGGACAAGGGTGAAGCCAAGGGCTGTCATTTTTTCTCTAAAGTATTCACTGTTTTCACGAAGTTGATCACGCAGTTCTTTGCTCTCCGAAATAAGGTCAAGGACTCTTAGGGATGCGCAGGCAATTGCGGGTGCTAGTGTATTCGAAAAAAGATAGGGGCGGGAGCGTTGCCGCAGCCACTCAACAATTTCTTTGCGTCCTGAAGTGTAGCCGCCGGATGCGCCTCCAAGCGCTTTTCCTAAAGTTCCGGTAATGATGTCTATGCGTTCTGAAACACCGCAATGCTCGGGTGTTCCGGCTCCTGTTTCTCCCATAAACCCGACAGCGTGAGAATCATCGACCATCACAAGAGCTCCGTACTGATCAGCTAGGTCGCAAATTGCCGGAAGGTTGGCAATAATACCATCCATCGAGAAAACACCATCGGTGGCAATCAAGCGAAAGCGCGCATCTTTTGCTTCTTTAAGCTTTTCTTCTAAATCTTTCATGTCATTGTTTTTATAGCGAAAACGCTGAGCCTTACAGAGACGAACGCCATCGATAATACTGGCATGGTTTAAGGAATCACTGATGATCGCATCCTCTGGACCAAGAAGAGTTTCAAAAAGACCGCCATTTGCATCAAAACAGGAGGAGTAAAGAATGGTATCGTCTGTGCCGAGAAACTGAGAGATTCTTTTCTCTAATTGATGGTGAACTGTTTGAGTGCCGCAGATAAAGCGAACCGAAGAGAGACCAAATCCGTACTTATCGTAACTATTTTTAGCTGCTTTTATCACATCAGGATGGTTTGCCAATCCGAGGTAGTTATTAGAACAGAAATTCAGGACATGTCGTCCACCCGATATAGTGATGTCTGCCTGCTGTGGCGATGTTATTTCTCGCTCCTCTTTGTAGAGGCCACCGTTCTTAACTTCTTTAATCTGCTCTTTTAGGTGATCTAAAAATTCCTGTCTCATAACTTCCAACCCTAAATTATTATCAATAGGAATATTAAATAACGATTGACCAATTATGTGCAACTCATTAAAAATGAAACTTCATATGACAAAATATGACTCTATAAAACACTTTTTAGAATCCGGCTCTCTGGTATCAGTAAACCCCAACGAAGTGCTCCTAGGTTGGGGTGAAAGGCAGCTTTTATCCTCAATAGAGGGGATCACAGAACCAACCTTCTATTTTCCAGATTTTTTTCTCGAAGATAAAACTCCTTTTGTCCTCTACTCAGAGACTCAGATCATTTCTATTAATGAGCTGCAAGATGCACTAAGAGATTTCAGTAGCAGTCAAGTTAGTCTCAAATGGCTCCATCCCGCTTCCGAATGTTTTTATCAAGAGTTCGATCGGGTCCAAGCTCTTTTCAAAGAGAAAAAACTGCTAAAAGCAGTGCCCTATGCCTTTTCTAAAACACAACAGAATATGAATGTTGTTTTGCTGGCAAACAGCCTTTTTAACTTACTCAGTATGTACAAAGATCATTCTGTATTTCTCTATGGCAACTGGGACAAGAAAGAGGGAATACTAGGAGCAACACCTGAGCTTCTCTTCCAATACGACCAAAACATTCTGGAAACCGCAGCAGTAGCAGGAACAGATACTGATAGGGAACGCTTGTTGAAGTCAGAAAAAGAAAAAATAGAACACCAAGTTGTTGTCGATGATCTACGTCATCAATTGTCGAAATTAGGGAAGGTGTCAGAGGGAAAAACTGAAGTACTTTCTTACCACTCACTCTACCATTTGTTCACGCCAATTAATGCAAAGATCACGCACAACCTAAAGTTTGAACAAATTGTGAAAATCATGCATCCTACCCCAGCCTTAGGAGCTTATCCTCGCAAAGAAGGAATGCAGTGGTTAAAGAGTTATCAGACCAGAATACCAAGAAACCGCTTTGGCGCGCCGGCGGGATACTATCATCGCAACACAGGGAAATGCTACGTCGCCATCCGCAACATGCAATGGAATAATCATGAGATTATGATCGGAGCCGGCTGCGGGATCGTCAAACAAAGCCAAAAGGAACAAGAATGGAAGGAAATCAACTTGAAAATTGCAGCCACCAAACAGATGTTAGCGCTGTAAATCGTTCGTTAGTACATCGAATTCTGCACACTCTTTATAAAAGCGGTGTTAGAGAGTGCTGTCTTTGTCCTGCCGGTCGCAACAGTCCTTTCGTGACAGCATTAGAATCGTGCTCAGGCCTTGAAGTGTTCACCTGGCCCGAGGAGCGATCAGCTGCTTTTTTCGCTCTCGGTCTCAGTAAAAAGTCAAACCGTCCTGTTGCTATCATCACAACATCGGGAACCGCTGTAGGGGAGTTGCTTCCCGCTGTAATGGAGGCGTATTATACAGGAGTTCCTCTGATTCTAGTCACGGCAGATCGCCCCAGGCATTTTCGGGGGAGCGGCGCTCCGCAAACAGCAGAACAGGTGGGCATCTTTAGTCATTACACTCCCTTCCAACTTGATTTAGCCAATGATGAAGCGTGCGACATGACGGCGTGGGATTTAAAGAGCCCCGCTCATATTAATGTTTGTTTTGACGAACCTTTAGTCAGTCCTAATCACCAAGCACTTCTCTTGAATGGATCGAATGAGAAGAGTTCTAAAACGCACAATTATTCGCATGAAAGAGATGCTCTTGATCATTTTTTAGATCAGGCAAAATTCCCCATCGTGATGGTTAGTACTCTTGCCCAAGAAGAGAGAGAATCCGTTGTCCTCTTCTTACAAAAATTGAATGCGCCTCTTTTTCTAGAAGCTATTTCAGGCATACGTGAAGACCCACGGTTGCAGCACCTACGAATCTTTCGCTCTTCTATCTGGCAGCACACTGAGGAACAGGGTTATCCTATCGACAGTGTCTTAAGAATCGGAGGGGTGCCTACGCTACGGATGTGGCGCGATCTCGAAAAAATGAAAAGTAAAATCAAAGTTCATTCGCTGAGCTCAGTTCCCTTTTCAGGACTTAGCCACAC
>JAJFMB010000043.1 GCA_021772355.1 Chlamydiota bacterium
CATGACACTAATAATTCCAGTTGGCACTTTATGGAGGTCCATTAGTTCCTGGCGCTGAAATTTGTTCCACACCCAGATTTTATCTGGCAAGATTTGAATATTACCTTTTGTAGTCAAATTATCCCAACTAAAAACCGGAAACCCAACCGGCACACCCAAATTGTGGGCACATTTCACATAGTCGTTGTGAAATGTATTCTGATAAAATATATAAGGACTAACCAGTATAAGATCAAATCCCTCATTTTTTAAGTATTTTAAAATAGTTTTTGAAGGAGGAATATTTTCTTCTACATTTTCCAAATATTTAATAAATTTTACTTCTGGTTTTTCACCTTTCTTCAAATGTTTTCGAAGAAATGGGTCTGTCCATTCGTATGCACGATCCCTAAAAATTGATTTATTTTTTAAACTTTCATTATAATACAAAAGAAAATTTCGAGTACCACGAAAAGCTCTGGCATATTTACCCCACACTCCCCTGGCTGCGACGATTGGTGTAACATCCAGGCCCTCAATATGTTCCAAATACCCGGGAACTTTTTGGGCTTTCAAAGACTTGTGCTCCGCCATCAACGTCACTTTGTGCCCGCGTGAGCACAGCACTTCGAATAGGCCGGTAAAATGGCGTGCCTGGCTTGGCACATGGGTAACAAATAAGATTTTCTTCGGCTCTACACCACTAGAAACACAATCCTGTCGGCCGTGTAGATTCCCGGTTCGTTGGTCCAAGTATTGGTACCTCATCATAAATCAAAATCCAAAGTACGATCTTAACAGTATGTTGGTAGACTGATTCTTCAATTACTTGCGCTTATTTATGGCAAAAACAAATAATCGGTGTGATGAATTCCCGTCAGAGCATTTGCACTGGCTCTTAAGTCACTTATTGGCCTTAAGCCTGCGATGCCTACTTTCTCATCCATAAACCAATCAAACTTGGCTTCAAATAGATCAAGTAACTCTTTGGGATCTTCGCCCATATTTTTAAGTCCAGTTGGCCAGAACTCTATTTCCCACATTGGAACACGCCTCGAAAACAGCTTACCGGCCCCACGAAGAATTCTTAGCTCCGCACCTTGGGTATCAATTTTTACAAATCCCACTTTGCCTCCAGCAGAGGCAACTTCATCCGAAATCTTATTCAGAGTGGTCATACTTACATCTTCATAGGCTACGACATCTGAATCAGCTTCACCGGATAGATGATGCAGCCCGCATGCTTCGGTGATGCCAAGCTGTGCTGTGCCAACCTTCTCTCCCACAGCCTGTCGACGCACTTGGATCTTATTCACTAAACCGTTCGCCTGTACATTCCAGTTCAAGCACTCAAAATTTTGTTGACTGGGCTCCAAGGCTATAATGTCACTGAACAGACCAAGTAAAGCGGGGGGAATTGATGTCATGCCTATATTTGCACCGACATCAATCATTGTGCCGTGCTTAGAGCGCAGTAATGCCACGGCAAGCAGCTCTTTATATTTCAAGGGAATATGGTTGGTTTTCAAAAGTTGATCAACGACGAAGTCACTACCTCGTTTTGATTTAGGGAAGGCGAGGTTGAGTTTGGATTTCACCGTCATCATCGCCTTTTCCGGCAACGGCGGCAAATCGTCCGGTGGGACTTTTTTTGACCGAATTTTTATAGCATCGATAAAAAGCTTCTCCAAAGATGCGTCTTTTAATTCTGATATTTCGCTATTCTTCTGTTTAATCTTTTTTCTATGATCTGATCTTGCCTTGCCCAATTTTTCTTCAAGTTTTTGGCAATTCATTCTCAATTCAATATTAGAATGAATTAAAACATCCAACCCTTGATTCACCTTGTTTTCGATGGCGTGTTTTTTTGTTTGAAATTTTTTGAATTGTTGTTTGCGCTTGATAGACATTTGATCTAGCCGCGCAATTAGGGCCTCAATAGATTTTGCCGCTAAATCAATATCTTCCAAGAGCGAGGATACAGTATCACCGTCATTCAACAGCGAAATTGCAAGCTGTTCATAAGAAGCCTGTTTTTCAGTAAGCTGCCGCAACCTGGTTGCCGACTTTGCTGATACCTCTCCGGAAGAATTCAACTCAACTTCATTATCCGGATTATCGGTTTCTATCGCTGGTTGGTCCTGATTTTTTCGATCAGCCTTTTCATCTAATCCCTTATTTTTCAAGGTTCAAGCGCCCTCCTCTTGAATAAATAAGGCATCGGATTACGATTTCTAACCTTACTTGATAACTTCGGTTCGATTTCAAGCTATCTTCCGCCAAATAATCTTACAAGGTGGATTGTATGCAAAGCCGAAAAAATAAGGTTCGGCTTCTACAATTTCTATTTGGCCGGCCTTTTCCCGCTCTTTCAGCAAATCCCAGTAGTTGCGATTATAGTTCATTTCCAAACAACGTTCACGATGCGCGACTACATACTCTGCATTTTTATCATCTGCCAATTGCCAGCCTATTGGTTCGAAGTGAAGAACAGTAACTTCTGAACCCAATTCACAAATTCTATCAATTAACTCCCCTGAAACCTCCGTTACTTGCTCAATGGAGTGAGTGGAAAATACGATGGCATGGCCTTTTCTTTTCTTGATACCATCGAACATTGGCTGACGATAGTCAAAATGGTGAGCATCAAATTTCATTCGCGGGTCCAGCGAGGCAATTACACGGGCAGTCTTACGCCCAGATGCTGAAATTTCACACGCATGATAGTGTGGCCGACGAAGTCGTCCTTCACCCCATACTGTAAATGTAGATTCCCCAATTCCACTACCAAGTTCGACTACTGTTCGAGTATCTTTCCTAGATTGTCCAAGCACTGCATCAGCTACCGCATTACGGTAAAAAACATAACCACTTCGGGCGAGCAATCTGACTTCCTGCCCTCCGGCGATAAAATCAGCATACTCGCCAATTTCCCAACGGCCGCTCATCCAGTAATTTCTATAACGGGCGAACAATTCGCTAATTTGCCGTTCACCACTTTCAATATATCCAAAGATTTTATTGAGCCGCAAT
>JAJFMB010000044.1 GCA_021772355.1 Chlamydiota bacterium
TTTGACCCAGCATGATTATTTCGATCAAATGAATAAAGATACCGACCTCTTAACGCAAAGCCTAAGCGAAGTGTTTGAACGTTTCCAAGAACTGTCGTCAGCAATTGAGCATCAGTCAGCTGAAGAACTGGAAAAAAGCGATTTAGCCGGGTTGCCACAGACAATTAAAGATGTTGAGGAAGAGCTAAAGTATCTGCATACCTTGAGTTCGGAAATGAATAAGATTTTTGAAGGGGGACAGGAGAAGGGACATGAAATCCTTTGGAAAACACCTATGAGCAAGGATACGATCAATCTTTATGTCCAAAGTGCTTCGAATAAGATGGCAGAGGATATGAAGCATATTCAAGAAGCTTTAAAAAAGGCATTAAAATATATTTCTCCAGATGAATCATGACACTTGCAACACCTGAGCAGTTTGATAAGAACTTGACCGCCTATGGGTATATGAATCCCGAAGATGGGGATAAGCTTAAGGAGGTGGATTGTAAAGGTGTTGAGTTCTGTTACACGGATAAAGAGGAGCTTAATCTTCAGGTGTCTCGTGACGGGGAATTTACTTCTTACCACTCTATGCAAGGTGCGTTGGAGGAAGCTATTTGCCTCTCTCGTGAATTTCCTCTAGACATTACTCATGTGGCGTGGTGCTATGGCTTGGGACTGGGCTATTACTATGATGCTATTCAGGATTGGCTCGCCACAAATCCCAAGCGTTTCCTTATTTTCTTAGAAGATGACATGCGTGTGATTTATCGTTTCTTAGAGAGTGAGCGCGCCGAAAAGCTTTTATCTAATCCGCAAGTCCTTATTTTTTCGTTTCGGAAAGATGAGAGAGTAAACTTGTTTTTTCTGCATGACAAGCTTTCTCAAATTGTGAGGCATTTTGCTTTATATCACTCTTACTATTTCGCTTTGCCTTTGTACGATGGTAAAGATTTTGAGGAGATAAAAAGTTACATTTTCTCTACGGAACAAAAAATGAAGTTTAATGCGAGTATGTACACACAGTCATACCAGAGCTTATTATTTCAAAATTTGTATCATAATTTATTTCATCTCCCCTTCACCTATTATGGCCACCTTATAGAGAATCAATTTACCGATGTTCCGGCAATTATTTGCGGGGCTGGACCCTCAATTAAGAGCCAGTTACCTCTCCTTCAAGAAATTGGCAGCGATAAGGCGATTGTTTTTGCATCGGGCTCTGCTGTCAATGTGGTGAGCCGTAACGGCATTACCCCTCATTTTGCAGCGGGATTAGATCCATCGGACACACAGGTGAGCCGCATAGCTACCAATTTTGCGTTCCATGTGCCTTATTATTTTGCCATGCGGTTTTATTATGGCGCTTTAGAAAAACATCATGGAGATAAGCTTTACCTTAATGGAGAAATTCAACCTGAGGCTAATAAGTGGTTTGAGGAAAAACTTGAAATTCGGCATCAGAGGCAAATAGCTGCTGAAATCAGTACTTCGGATTACTGCATGAAATTAGCGCGCTATATGGGGTGTAATCCTATTATTTTTATTGGTATGGATCTTGCGTATTCCGATGATTCCCGTTATCCAAAGGGAGATGTGACGGCGCATCCTTTAGATGAAAGGCTACATCATTCCGCTCTGTCGTACAAAGGTGAATTGATCAGGGTAGAACTTGAAAGTGGTCGTGAGGCGCTCACTAAGGCCGATTGGATCATGGAAAGGGATAATTATAATCTTTTTGCTCAAAAACATTCAGAGTGCACCTTTATCAATGCGACCAAAGAGGGTTTGCCGATACCGCATTTTCATTCGCTCTCTTTAGACGAGGTTAGAGACCGCTATCTTACGAAGAGTTTTGATCTTCATCAGAAAGTTCATAACGCCATTCAGAATTGCGCATGGACAAAACCTGTGGCAACAGAAAGTGTGCAAGAAGCACTTGATACATGGAAGATGAGCATTGACAACTCTTTGAAATGGTTACAAGACAAGCAGGAAGAATTAGATTCTGAACTAAGTTTAGAAGAGTATTACGAATTCTGGAAAACTGTGCCTCTAGAGGATGATTTTTTTGAAGGGGAGCCTTACGCACAGATTGTTTTAAAAGAGATTTACAAAAACTACACCTCCCTTACAAAGGGGCTGCTCTATCCGTATCTTTATCATCCCGACAACTTCACGTTGAAAGAGCACTCTGAAAATCGAAAAAAATATCTGGGTGATTCGTATCGGTATTTAGAGGATGTGTGTCTTATGCATCAGAAAATTATAGAGCAAAGTGAAGAGGCTGGTGAAGTTATTCCTGAACTGTATGAACGGAGTGACCTTTGCGAACGTGTTAAACCACAAGATCCCCTTAGAGAGGAGCGTTACCGTTTTCATGAGGGACAGATGGAAATCTATGACCCCGAGCTAGATATAGATTTAAGAGTGCCTATTGAGGAAAAGGGGCGTGTTGTTGTGCGTTATCCTGATGGACAGGTACAGCAGGAGTCATATTATCATAATAATGAATTGCATGGCCCATCTGTTGTTTATGATCGAGAGGGAAATGTACGGGGAAGGAGTTGGTATCAAAACGGGAAGCCAATCGGCAAGAGCTGGACTTTTTACACAACAGGACATCTTTATGGTATTAGACGCTACCGAGAGGGAGTTTTGTCTGGCCCGATGCAAATGTTCTATAAAAACGGTAAGCCCAGGACGATACTTTCCTATCTTTCGGGAAAACTGCACGGCACTGTGGAGCTCTACTACCCTACAGGAACCAAGAAAAGGATTTTGCATTTTGATCAAGGGGTCTTAAACGGTGAAGAAAGATCGTGGTTCCCCAACGGTCAAATCGAGATGTGTATTGAGTATCGCGGGAACAATCCTGTAGGAAAATCTAGCCATTGGAATTCTGAGGGGCATTTGTTTAAAGAGATTGTGCATTATGATGATACAGATGACTATGATGAATATTTCTATGAAGAGAAAGGGAAAATTAAGAGGAAGCGGATCTACGTTACTGATCAGCCATTGCAAAAAGTGAAAAAAAAGTCCGAAGAGATATCGCAAAAATTGGGTCATCTGACATCATTGTTGGATGAACTAGAGAATAAAAAGCATGACAACAAATAAACGGGAAAAATTACTTCATAAAAATGCGGCGTTATGGTCGGACGTTGATCCTAAACACGCGGTGTTGCTCCCGTATTTGGATTGTGATGGACTCACATTTTGCTCTACAAAAAATGGTGAGGAAAATCTTAAGCGTGAAGAGCAAGGGGAAGTTCATTTTTGGCACTCTCAAGATGGGGCGTTAGCGGAAGCTGAAGAGTGGTTTCAGGGCCTTGATGCAGAAAATAGTGACGTTTTGTATGTCTATGGTGTTGGTTTAGGTTATTTTTACGAAGCCGCCAAGGCATGGCTTAAGAAAAAGCGCAAACGGCATCTTGTGTTTTTAGAAGATGATCTTGCAGTGATTTATCGATTGTTTGAAACGGAGCGGGCAACGAGTATGCTTCGTAATTCTCGCGTGCATCTTCGCTATTTTCCGAGCATAAAGGAGCTGTCCTCAATATTAGAGATTCTTTCCTGGCATTTTCTGCTGGCGAGCCATCGCTTTTCAGCTCTACCATCTTATGCTGCTACCCGATCTCGGCATTCAATGGAGATACATCATCAAATAGAGCACTCCGTCGTTATGAAAAATAGTGCTGTGCACGAGTATTTGCACTATGGCGCTTCTTTTTTTCGAAATTACTATGCCAATTTGCGGCTGTTAGATCAGTCCTATTTAGGGAACTCTTTTTTTGGGAATTTTAAAAACGTTCCGGCGATCATATGCGGTGCGGGGCCGTCACTTGAAAAAAATGTCGGTCTTATGGGAGATCTCTTGGATCGCGCGCTGATTTTTGCCGGTGGGTCTGCTATGAATGCCTTGAATTCCAAAGGGATTATCCCTCATTTTGGAGCGGGGATTGATCCTAATGCCCCGCAATTTGACCGCTTAAGTTCTAATACTGCTTTTGAAGTACCTTATTTCTATCGCAACCGCATGCATTGGAAAGCATTTCGTACGATCCATGGACCCCGTTTGTATGTGACAGGGGCGGGAGGGTATGAAATCTCCGAGTGGTTTGACGAAAGGTTCGGTTGGGAGGATGCAGAAATTGACGAGGGGCATAATGTCGTGAATTTTTGTGTGGAAATCGCACAAAGGATGGGCTGTAATCCGATTGTTTTTGCCGGCGTTGATTTAGCTTATACGGATATGCAAGCGTATGCTGAAGGGGTGATTGAACAGCGCGATGTATCGAAACAATCCCTTTATGCTGCCGATGAGTTTGATGCACTCCCTCTTGAAAGGCCTGATATTAACGGTAAACCCACCTACACATTATGGAAGTGGATTGCAGAGTCTGAGTGGATCAGCGATTACACTAAGGAGCATCCTGAGACAACTTTTATTAACGCGACAGAGGGAGGTTTAGGGTTCCCCGATGTGCAGAACATGCCTCTTAAGACTGTTAGCAAGCATTTCTTCACAAAGACCTATGATCTTCACAACCGCATTCATGGTGAAACGCAAAATAGTGTTTGCCCACAGGTGACTTCTGAAAAAGTGAAGGCATCGATGCAGGAACTTGCAGAAAGTCTTACTCGATGTTTAGATAATATTGAAATTCTCATTCATGAAAACGAAGTTTTGCAGAAAAAAATTAAAGAGAAAGAATCTGTCTCTACTTTGCAGACAGGAAGGGCTGTTTTGGCAGAAACAGAACTCCTTGAAGAACCGGGTTATGAACATCTTTTGGACATGTTCAACATCTTGTCGGGAATGGTTCTTAATTACGAATATCGTAAGCTCAAAAACAGTCGCGCCTCTAAAGAGAAAAAAGACCTGCGCATGCTTAAGCTCAACTTAAAAAAACTCTGCTTTGTGCGTGATGCAACGCGATATAATTTAGCCCTGCTAAAAGACTCCTTAGAAGAAGAATCCATTTATGCCAGAGATTAAAGAGGAATACACATTTGAAAGGGGGCGCTTTGTCCTTATAGATGAAGAGCTACAGCTCTCACATAGTGAGTCTGTTAAACCCTTGTACCTTCCGGAACACCCTGTCAAAGGGCAAAAAGAGGAAGGTGCCATTTTGATGAAAAGCGATGAGGAGTGTTACTTCGAAAAAGAGGGTAATCGAACGGGGCAGAACCACCTCTATTATAGCTCGGGATCACTAAAAATGGAAACTTTCTACCGTGATGGACTACTTCACGGTCCCTCCACTTACTTCAGCGAAGAGGGAGAAACTCTGAGTAAAGGCTGGTTTATCGAGGGTAAGAGAGAAGGGAAAACGCATTGGTACACCCTTGAGGGAAGTCTCTACAGCCTCCAACGTTTTCGCAATGGTGTCTGGGAAGGGAAACAGGAGTATTACTATCCCGATGGATCGCTCAAAACACAGCTTCACTACAATCGAGGAAAAATAACGGGGGAAGCAATTTTGTAAGATTCCAAGGGCGAGGTAAAAAGAAAGATCGCAGTTAGTCGCAGGTGACGTGCTTATTCAGGAGTTTCTATCTTGAATTCATCGATCTTACTGTTGAGCTTACGGACAGTGATTCCAAGCGCTTTAGCAGTCTTTGAACGATTAAATTTTTCCTCTTGCAACATCTCTAGAATGTGGTTTTTTTCAATATCTTCAAGGGTGACCTTTGGCGGCATACAGTGAGAATCGATCATAAGATGATCAGGGGTAATCTCCTTGGATGGGTGCATCACGATTGCTCTTTCCATGGCATTGGCAAGCTCTCTAACGTTTCCGGGCCAGTGATACTCTAAAAGTTTTTCCCGTGCTTTTTTTGTGAGTTGTTTTTGTTCTATCTGATTTTCTTGGCATATTTTTTTGAGAAAATGTTCCGATAAAGGAAGAATGTCATCGATTCTTTCCCGCAAAGGAGGGATGTGAATGGGAACGACATTAAGTCTGTAATAGAGATCTTCTCTTAAATGTTTATCTTGCAATACAGAGACGATATCTCGATTGGATGTTGATATTATCCTCACGTCGACTTTGATTGATTTTGTCCCTCCAACCCGTTCAAACTCCCGTTCCTGAACCACCCGTAGAAGTTTTGCCTGGAGGGCGAGGGGGATCTCTGTGACTTCATCAAGCAGAAGAGATCCTTCATGGGCAAGCTCAAAGCGCCCCATGCGGAGAGTGCTTGCACCGGTAAAGGATCCTTTTTCATGTCCAAAAAACTCAGACTCTATCAAGGTTTCCGGGACGGCGGCGCAATTGATTCTTACATAGGACTGTTTGGCGCGTAGTGATTGATAGTGAAGGGTATGGGCGATCACTTCTTTTCCGGTTCCAGATTCTCCCGTGATGAATACGTTGGCATTATTTTGCGCAATACGCTGCACATTATCTAAAATCTCTCTCATGATTTGACTTTCAGCGACGATATTAAGACCTTGATCAAGAGTGGTTTTAACTTTTTTGGGGGTATGTTTAATCTTTGCTGTTATTTCTTTTATCTTTTTCGTTGAGAGAGGTTTTACAAGATAGTGTATGGCACCTAGTTGAAGGGCTTCTACAGCATTTTCAATACTTCCAAACATAGTTACTACAACAATATTGATGTCTTGCACAAGATGTTGAGCCTGTTTGATGAACTCTAATCCGTTCATATCATCTAGATTCATCTCAGTAATAATAAGGGGATTAGAGAGATCGAGGCATTTTTTTAATCCCTCTTTTCCTGTTGCAGCATGGTGCACAGAAAACCCCTGACCTGTAAAGTGTTTTTGAAACAGATCGAACGTGGACGCTTCACTATCAACAACTAATATAGTATTCATGGTATAATAAAATATTTAATTCCTATACTTCTCCGTATAATTTAACGAAACCCAATGTGGCAAGGAAAATCTAAATTACACAATCTTAGAGAGATAACATATACAAATTCTTTAAAATCCTAGTCCTTAACTGTTAGTGATTGCAAAAAAAAACAGGCTGTGTGATAATTTGCGCTTGCGACTGATATTTATCAGTTTTGTGTACATAATCGTCTTAGGAGAAAGAATGGCTCGATATACAGGATGTAAGAATCGCATTGCCCGTCGTTTCGGAGTAAATATTTTTGGGCGTGCTCGTAACCCTTTAATTCATAAAGCTAATCCGCCAGGGGTTCATGGTGCGCGTCGCCGTAAGAAGTCTGACTTTGGATTACAACTTGAAGAGAAGCAGAAACTAAAAGCCGTCTACGGCATGATCAGTGAAAAACAACTCGTTGGCTACTACAAAAAAGCACTAAAGTTGCCAGGAACAACGGCACAGCTTTTAGCGGAAATGCTTGAATGCCGGTTAGACAATGTTGTCTATCGCTTGAAGTTTGGAAGCACAATTTTTGCTGCACAACAGCTTGTTTCACACGGTCATATTTTAGTTAACGGGAAAAAAGTGGATCGCCGCTCTTTTGTCGTCAAACCGGGAATGGTCGTTTCGATCAAAGAAAATTCCCAGAAGATGAAATCTATCAATGAATCTCTTGAGAGTTCACTGCATTCAGTGCCTGAGTATTTGTCTCAAGAGAAAGAAAAATATTCTGGTCAGTTGCTCACTCACCCTGAGGTTGAGCAAATTTCTTGGCCAATCGAAATTAATCTTGCCGAGATATGTGACTTCTTGGCCCACACGACATAACATTATGATCGTGTAACCTCCTCCTCCTGCAGCAGCCTTCTTATCGGATGGCTGCTGTTTTTTTTTCCACAAATGTATTTAGCGTTTTGTCTTGAGAAAATAGATCTTCGTATCCTTTGCCTATGTTAGAATTACTAGAGTTTCTTCTCTCGTTAGACGTAATTTTTTTTGGTAAAAGAGAGGTTCGGATTGTGTGCTTTTAGGGCTCTGTAAAGAAAGAGGCTCTGAAAGAAGGCGCTAAAGCTGGTCGCAAGAGCAACACTTGGAGCGCCAAGTTGGAATCCGAACACAAAGAGAGCGTTAAGAGAAATGTTAATACCCACAGCGTAGAGACTCGCTCTTGCGGGATTACGGTAGTCGTTTAGAGCGTAAAGTGCTGGAGCTAAGATTAAAACAAAGGTCATAGGGATCAGACCGAGAGTGTATCCCCATAGACAGTGAGTTGTGCCAAGTGATGATGACGCAGTGAAATTGCCGTGTTGGTAAATAAGATTAATAAAAGTGTTTCCGAAAAATAAAAGGACTATTGACAAGGGGAGCATAAAAATAAAGCTCTTCTGCAGCGCATAGGTTAAAAAGTGGTTAAAGCGTTGATTGTCTTGGTCTTTACAGGCTCGCGTTAGAGGTGGGAGCAAAGCTCCTGATAGGGCAATGCCAAAAAGCGCAAGAGGGAGTTGTTGTAGTCGAATGGCGTACCAAAGATAGGCTGGGCCTGAGGGATCGGAGAAGCGAGCAAAGAGAGGATCTAGGGCATTATTCACTTGGGTCGCGGCTACGCCAACGATGCCGAGTAAGAGGGGTTTTCCTAAAAGTTTTAAGTCTGAGGAACGGCAACGTACTCCTTTCCAGAATGAAATCATGTGGTTTTTCCGTAAGAAGCTAATTGTCTGGGGAAGTGTAACTGCCCATTGGGCAACGCAGGCAATAAGGATAAAGCCGGTCAAAAGAGGCATGGCTTGTTCGGGTGAAAGGTGTTTGAGAAGAAGTACACCAATGATCCACGTAAGATTGAAAAAGACAGGGGAAACGCTGGGAGTAAAATAAGATTTTGCGCATTGCAACAAGGAAGCATTGATTCCGTAGAGGCAGATGAAGAGCAAGCTTGGCATGAGAAGAAGGGTGAGCCAAATGATGTCTAAGGTGTCGCGGTTTGCGTTTGCTGTGAGTGAAAAAATCCATAACACACACATTATAAGTGTGATAAGGATAGATAATCCCGCTAACAAAAAGATTTTAACATCCCGAAAGAAGAGGCAGGCTCTCAAAGGATCTTCGGCGCGCAATGTTTCAAATTGTGGTATGAAGGCAGATTGCAAAGCTCCCTCTCCAAAAAGGCGGCGCATAAGGTGGGCAAGCCTGTAGGCAGCAAAAAATGTTGCTGTCGCAGGGTGTGTCCCAAAGATGAAGGCCATGACGATATCGCGCATCATTCCGGAAATGCGACTTAAGGCTGTTCCGGAAAAAAAATGTGATGCCGTTTTGGCGATGGATCGGGTTGTGTCTACTGTAGTCATCGATGAGAAGAATGAGGAACTGATGAACTCTTGTCAATAAGCAGTTTTGCTGCTACAATTTCTAACTGATGAATAAGGTAGAACCACAAGATTTACTTATTGGCGCTCACACTTCCGCTGCGGGAGGAGTTGCGAATGCGTTGCTGGAAGGCCAAAAAATTGGCGCCACAACCATTCAACTATTTACTGCAAATCAAAAACGTTGGGAAGGTAAGGCGTTAACGGAAAAAGATATTGATCTTTGGAAGGAGACTTTAGAAGCAACAGGTCTTCAAAAGATCATGAGCCACGATAGTTATTTGATAAATCTAGGTTGTCCAAATCCGGAAACCCTGCAAAAGAGCCAGCGCGCTTTTCGTGAAGAGCTGAAACGCTGCTTACAGTTGGGTATTACCTATCTCAACTTTCACCCGGGATCGTCATTAAAAGATGATCCTGAAAAATGCCTTGATCGTATAGCCGAGAATCTTCTTCAGGTGGAAGATCTAGCAGCCAGTGGAGAGACGAGACTTTTGTTGGAGACAACTGCCGGTCAGGGAACAAATATGGGATGGCGTTTTGAGCATTTAGCCCACATCATTGAAAAGGTTAAAGCGCGGATTCCCATTGGAGTATGCATTGATACCTGTCACATCTTTGCTGCAGGATACGATATTCGTACTCCGGAAAGTTGGAATGAGACGTTGGAAGAATTTGATCGTGTTGTGGGATTAGAGCATCTTTACGCTTTTCATCTTAATGATTCACTTAAGGATTTGGGGTCGCGCGTCGATAGGCACCAGCCCTTAGGAGAAGGAAAAATCGGATTGGAATGCTTTAAATTTTTAATGAAAGATCCAAGAACTAGAGAATTGCCAAAATATTTAGAAACTCCCGGCGGTGTCGATGCATGGGCTGAGGAGATTCCCTTATTGAGAAGGTTGTCATGCGAGTAAAAATTAAAGCGATAAAAAATCCCTCTCCCGATGCACCATCGGCAGTGGGTTCAGAAGTAGTGATTAAGGGGTGGGTGCGTTCAATAAGAAACCAAAAGACCTTCGCCTTTATTGATGTCAATGATGGATCAACTTTGTCGGGTCTGCAGGTTGTTGTTGATGCTAAGATGCCGAATTATGCGACCTTAATAAATGACATCACAACAGGAACTTCTGTAGCAGTTAAGGGGACGTTAGTTGAGAGTGCCGGAAAAAACCAAACAGTAGAATTGCAGGCAAAAGAAGTGAACATCATGGGAAAATGCGATGCGACCGTCTATCCATTGCAAAAAAAGCGTCACTCCTTTGAATTTTTGCGAACAATTACGCATTTACGCCCTCGCACAAATACATTGGGAGCTGTTGCGCGTGTACGTAACGCACTTGCCTTTGCAACGCACCGCTTTTTTCAAGAGCGCGATTTCCTGTATGTGAACACTCCTATAATTACCGGATCGGACTGTGAGGGAGCGGGAGAGCTTTTCCGTGTGACAACGATTGATCCCGCAACTCCCCCTAAAAAGGAAGATAAGAAGGTTGATTATGGGAAAGATTTCTTTGAGAAGCCGACATATCTAACTGTTTCGGGTCAGCTCAACGGAGAAATATATGCTTGTGCTCTTTCAGATATTTACACTTTTGGACCGACTTTCCGCGCTGAAAACTCTAACACTTCTCGTCATTTGGCAGAGTTTTGGATGATTGAGCCTGAAATGGCATTTGCTGATCTTAATGACAATATGGACAATGCCGAAGCTTTCCTAAAATACGTCTTAAATGCAGTTATGGAAGAGTGCAGCGAAGATATGGCTTTCTTTGATAAGTACATCTCTCCGGGATTAATCGAAAGATTGCGTCATGTTGCTGAGACTCCTTTTGAACGCGCCTCTTACACTTTTGCAATCCGCATACTCGAAAAATCCAACAAGAGTTTCGAGTATCCGATAGAATGGGGCAGCGATCTACAGTCTGAGCATGAAAGGTATTTAGCTGAAGAGTATTATGGCAAGCCTGTGATGCTATATGATTGGCCAAAGAAAATTAAACCTTTTTACATGCGTCAAAATGACGATAACAAAACTGTGGCTGCCATGGATGTTCTTGTTCCGAAAATTGGAGAAATCGTCGGAGGAAGTCAGCGGGAAGAAAGATTTGATATTCTTAGAGAGAGAATGAAAACTACTGGACTTTCGGAAGAAGAGTATTGGTGGTACTTAGAACTAAGAAAATACGGAACTGTTCCTCATTCCGGATATGGAGTCGGTTTTGAAAGGCTTGTACAATTCGTTACAGGGCTTGAAAATATTCGCGAGACAATTCCTTTTCCTCGATACCCTGGTAAAGCTGAATTCTAATCCGTGCTTGCAAATGCGACTAGTTTTTGAAGTATTGTTTTCTCTGTTGACGCCCACCCCCAATGTATGCTAGAAAAATACGTTAACGTTTATGCAAAGGTTGGGAATGATTAAGATAACTCTACACCCAGATACCCCATCGTCTTCGGTCAGACAATTTCATAAGAAAATGGTGGTCATTGGATCGAATCAGTCTTCTGAGTCAGATATTTCTCTAGAAGGAGAATCATTAAAAGACATCCACGTCAAACTTGTTGAGCAGGATGGTCAGTTTTTTGTTTTTAATAGCGCCAACGATCCTTTTGTCACACTTAATGACCGTCCATTTGGGAAAAAAGAAATAAAGAATCATGATCGGCTCACAATTGGTAACTCAACTGTGCTTTTCGAGGGCATACCGAGTGCTGAAGGAGAGGAGGAAAGCGCTGATGCGCCTGTTGCGATTGAAGTTGCTGCTCCAACAACTGTTCCCACTCATGATAGAATACAAGAACAAGAGCCCACGGCAGAAGATGAAGATGAGTGGAACGAGGATATTTTATCAAATATCGACATTGACGCTCACGTTAGAGAAGTGGAACAATTAGATCATTTTGTTGCTGAAAAGCAAGCAGATTCAGAAAAGGAAGTTGCACCGACTGAAACTATTAGCGAAAACATTGAGAAAGAGCCAGTCGAAATACAGCCCGAGCAGCAAGTTTGTCATGCAGAAAATGAAGAGCCTGAAGTAAGTCAAGCCCCTGAGGCTTTCGAGGAGCCGGAATCGGAAAACTGGTCAAAAGAAGATGTGAAACGTAAAACCGTTTCTACAAAAAAAAGCACACGGCTTTTTGTAACAGTTCTCTCTTTTGTGTTTGTCTTAACTTTTCTAATTGCGGGTGGTATCTACATCAATGTAAGTGAACAAAGTGATAAGGAAGAGTTTAAAGTCGCTGAAGGTGTTGCAGATGTCGCGATTGCCTTGTCCCACACAAAAATCAATAGAGAAAGTCCTCAAAAACATCATTGGTCTGACCCTTCTTTTTTGAACCAAGCGATACAAAAAGTGATTTCTCCTTTCTATACCCAAGCAACACGTATTGGTATCAATGGGCAGTTCACCGACTGGCCTTTTATTGTCCGTATCTATACCAATAGTAATCTTGACCATTATATTTTGATTGCTCAACCAGTGCCTAGTTTGTTGCATTGGCTCGTGCCTAAAAAGACGATCCTATTGGATTCCGAAACAATGGAACTCCGTCGTACGAATAATCTTAAAGATTTGAATCGTTTACTGGTCAATCTTGATTTTCTCGAAGGTCACAAAGCGCATGAGATTACTGCATTTATCTCGCAACAAGAACTTATTCCGATTAGGTTTTTAGCCGGGAAAAAAAATAACAATGGTTTTGACATATCGCCCTCTTTAGCTAAGGTGCGTCCGGGAGCGGAAAATTTTATTTATAATGCACCTCGTTATCACTTGTTTGGTGAGAAATTGCTCGATAGTGCTTTGCACCTGTTTGATAATGCCACTAACAGTAAGGATATCGGGTCGCTCAAAGAGCAGATAGAATTTGTAAGCCAATACCCGGATTTTGTGTTCTATTCTTCGAAAGGGAAGCAGATGGCTTTAGAAGGATTGCAGGCTTTAACAACGCTGGTCCCTGATAATGACTTCCTTGTAGGTTATCTGAAGCTTAATGAGAACGGTTATGTTCTGGGCAGTCGCTTGGTTGACGATCAGAGTGAGCTAGAATTTACCAGAATACCCTCACAAATGTTTCAGGAAGATGAAATTGCTGAGAAAGTGTCTCACATTTTGGAAGCAAAGCAAACATTATTAGATGAAGAGCATGAGGATGACTTTTCAATAAAGGGAGCTGATGTCAAAAATGAAAGACAGGATATTGATGTGAATCACCCTCTCTTTCTGCAAATGTCGGCCTTATTGACAAATCGCCATCAGGAATTAAGTGTTCTCAGTGAAGAGATGGTAGATTTATTGAATAAACAGAATCAGAAACCTCAGTCACAATTTTTAATGTTGTTTCAGAAATTGCTAACTCAATATGAACAAGTTAGTTTTGATGCGCAGCAAAAAATTATGAACGAACTTCTTCAGCTGAATCAAAAGTACGCAAATCTTCCTTTTGAAGAGTTTATGCGTTATGTAAAAGCTTCCGGAATGGAGCCTTACATGGGTGACTACTTTATCCAAAAAAATGCATTTAGCGAAGCTGATGACCTGACCTCAGAGGAGTTTACAGAGTATTTAGGCAGCATTCAAAATGTGACCAATTTAAAAGATCTCAATATTTCTCTCAATGAGATCTCCGATCTGCTTACAATAGAAAATGTTCCCGACGTAGATACCCTTATCACTTACCAAAACGCCGTTAGGCATCATACCTCCCAAAAGCTCTCCCAATTACTTCTAACGTCATCGGGTGATATTCTCCCTAATGCTTTTGACGAAGAAAATCACAACCTGCTTCTTAAGATCTTTACATCAGCCTGGATCACGGATTCAGAGGAGGTCGACTTCTATCTCAACGAGTTCGATCTACTTTCCAAAGACTACTCAGGGGAGTAAGTTTTACAGGATCGAGGATAAATCTATCATCCCCGAACAATAAAAATATGTTCTAAGGGAGTTTAGATAGAAAAATTTCTTGTGAAATTTTGTATTTCCATCTTGCTACTTTACACATACGGTTCTCTTTCCTATAATGTTAGGTATTTCCGATAGGTGATTTCATGAACATTCACATTCCTCCTGGCGTATTTGATATTTTGCCTCATGATCCTAAAGAAGAGTGGCGCTCCTCTTATTTGTGGGCTTATGTAGAAAAGGTAATTCGAGAAACAGCTCGTGACTATGGCTTTCAGGAGATTCGTACGCCGATTTTTGAACGCACGGAACTGTTCATGCGAGGAGTCGGTGAGACCTCAGATATTGTTTCAAAAGAAATGTACACGTTTCTTGA
>JAJFMB010000045.1 GCA_021772355.1 Chlamydiota bacterium
CGAAGAAACAGTGACCACTGACCTTTTTCGCTCTAATTGCCTCATCACCAACCAACCCGATTGGGCCAGCATCGCCATCTCCTACAAAGGGCCAAAAATAAACCATGAATCTCTCCTGCGCTACCTCGTTTCTTTCCGCAACCACCAGGGGTTTCATGAAGACTGCACTGAACGGGTCTTTGTCGACCTCCTTACTCGCTGCCATCCTGAAGAGCTCACAGTTAATGCCCGCTTCACAAGACGCGGTGGCCTGGATATCAATTGCCTAAGATCTACCTCCCACATTTCAACTCATAATCAGCGCACTCCAAGACAGTAATCTTTTTTTCATATTGCCAAAATGTGATACAATAGGATTGGAGGGGAAAAATATGAGGGCAGGTCCTAAGGAGTTTGATTTTAAGGCGACGCATGTGTTCGGTCATGCCGAAAAAGCTCTGGGTGATTCCAAAAAAGGGCAGACTAAAGCGCGTCTTCAAATTGAGGGATTTGAAGGCAAAGCGTTTCACGTGGCCTATAAAGAACTCAAAAAGGATAACTTCTGGTCCAAAGTACGCATTCGCGTAGGTCTCGATACCGTCTATAGTGTGAAAATGGGCGACCAGGTAAAGAAGGTTGCCGTCAATGCTAACAGTTTGTCAAAACGTCTGCTTATCAATAAGAAAAGCACCACCAAAATAGGAACAGAAGAACACAAGCGCATCATCTCACATATCCGCCCCTACATCGAAAACTTAGAGCACATCCACAATATTGGCCGCTTGCTAAGCCTTAACACACAAACCGTCATCAAAATCCTAAAGATTTTGGCCACTTTGGAAGTATTACCGGGCACGAACTTAATCCACTTTGGCAAGAGCTGGCCGTCTGCTGAGGTAATGGTACACGAACCTATTTCACTCGGGGCGAGACAGTTCACCTTTATCCCTAAGAAAAAATTGGGAGAAGGGGGTCTGGGAGTTGTCAAAAGCGTCTACAGCTTAGGCTTTCAAGTGCTCAAAAGATCGAAGATCTTAGGTGATAAAGTCAAAGATTTTGATCAGCAATTCCAAGTAAAAAGCCAAGAAGAAGTCCAAAACGAATCGAAAACACTCACTGACATCCATAATGGAGAAAAACTTAGAGGTATCCAGCTCCCCCCATACACCTGCTTTCCTATGAGCTCTCGACGTATAATAGAGAATTTCAATCACCCCGAAAAAAAGACGGAAGAGTTTTTTGAAGAGAGTGCTATTTACATTGGCTACCTTGGACATCACTATACGGCTAGTCTTGATCAACTTTCCTTTGAACAAACCGAAGGAAAGACACGCATTCAAGACATGACCATAGGCTTAAAGACCTTGCATGATAAAGGCTACATACATGGCGACATCAAAACACAAAACGTGTTGTACGGTAAAAACAGAACAGATCTTGCCGATTTTGGAGGTGTGACAACCGAAGAAGAAGTAAAAAAATTAATCCAAGGGGGCAGCTCTCCTCAACCTAGTGAAATCATCGGCACCACTACCCCAAAAAAGATGAGCAATGCCGATCGTAAGGC
Organism: Chlamydiota bacterium; assembly: GCA_021772355.1. GTDB lineage: Bacteria > Chlamydiota > Chlamydiia > Chlamydiales > JAJFMB01 > JAJFMB01. Next base: position 1,547 of record JAJFMB010000045.1, read on the forward strand.
TTTACATCGCGAAGTTGAAAAACTCAAAGATCCCTCTCAACCTAAGGAAGAGATCGCCTCAACCACGATTGCTCTTCTACGCTCAAGAGATGTAAACCTTCTTGGAAAAACAATTGTCGAATACGTGCTCGGTCCCAACCTAAATATCGAGTGGAATCCTCTATTCTTAAACCCCCAAGAAAACTTGGATATCTTATGGGATGGCTACAAAATTGAGAAAAAACTCAAAGAAAACGGTTTTACCGATGAGCAGATCGCCCTTGTCAAGAGTATGCTAAATGAAGACTGGAAAAAGCGCCCATCAGCTGCCGAGGTCGCTCAAACTCTATGACCAGAACTCATTGTTTTCTAAGATGTTGGGATGGTCATCATGAAGTTTCATCACCATTTTCTCTGCGTGGGGGATGACAAACGAACCAAGGAATTTTCCAATAGCATGTTCATCCTTCGATTGCTTCTCAATCATAGCAAAGGCAACGAGCAGCGGCTCGGAATTCTTTTGTATATGTTCATGAGCTGCTAGAAAAAGTTTTCTATACACAAGGATAAGGTGCTGACCCATCGTCGCTAACTTTTCCATTAAATTTTCATCTAAATTCTTCTCAGCAAGCGTTGCAAAATCCATACCTTTCTCATGGCCGGCAATCAATGCCTTTTCCATTTCAATGACAATTCGGTTTGCCGCATCAGCAATCATCTGTTGTGCAAGCTGTACATCTTCTTCACTCATAGAATTCATAGCACTCTCTCAATGTTCTTTAAAATTCCCAGTTTATCATAGCTAGCAAAGGAGATCAAGACTCCTCTTTTACAGGCTGTGTTGAAAAAGTATTTCCAAGGAGATTTGGTGATAAAACACACAGATTTGAATGATTGTCGTTCGCAGTGAATAGCCAAGGTGCTATTTGCAAGAGCGCAAGCATTTAAAAATGTGTTGTTATAGCCTAAAAGATCCTCGAAAGACTTTTTCAACAAAGCCTCTTTTATCCAAAAACCATATTTGTTAAGGTTTCCGTCATAAAAAGGAGAGCCCCTATGTTAAGAAAACTATTTATTCCTCTACTTATCTGCACTTTTTCCTACGGAAACGGTGAAGTTTTAAACGACTCTCTCTATTTGCATCATCATGTGGCCACAATACGAAGGACCGAAACGAATAGAGCGCAATTTAGACAGAGCCTAAAGAAAATTGGGGAGTATTTGGCGATCGAATCTATGAGCGAGTTAGAGACGGCCACAACAAATATTGAGACTCCTTTGGGAACTGCGCCCCATCTTGTTTGTACAGAGGAACCGGTATTAGTGACGATCTTACGTGCCGGCATGCCTCTACTCGAGGGAGTGCAAGAAGTGTATCCCAACGCAACAGTGGGCTTTTTTGCTATGGCCCGAAATGAAAAGACTTTTGTGCCGGAAGTGGGCTACATTGGCGTCCCCGATGTGCAGGATAAATGCGTTATCTTGGTCGATACGATGGTAGGAACTGCAGGTTCTGCAAATGCCGCCATTGAAGATTTGAAGAAGCGCGGCGCTAAAAAAATCATCTTTCTCTGCGTGATGATCTCATCTGAAGGGTTCGAGAACTTAGATCCGCAAGTCAAAGTGATCGCCGCCGCCGTCGACCCCATTCTAAACGAAAAGAAGTACCTTGTCCCGGGACTTGGCGATGCAGGTGATCGTTCTTACGGACCAAAAAAATAGAGCGTTATCATGATCAGCTACTCTTTAACACCAATTGATTGGCTCGTTATAGCCTTCTACTTAGGGTTCACAACATGGCTAGGAGCTAAATTTGCCGGAAAACAGTCCACAATACGAGAGTACTTTTTAGCGGGAAGAAAACTGCCTTGGTATGCAGTTAGCTGCTCCATCATTGCAACAGAAATTAGTGCCATTACCTTTGTTGCTGTCCCTTTTGTCGTTTTTAACACAGGAGGAAATTACACTTACCTACAGCTCGGCCTTATCGGCACCATTTTAGCCAGAGTTATCGTCGGATACTGGCTAGTGCCTGCTTACTACAAAAAGGAGATCTATAGTCCCTACGACTATATGGAAAACCAGCTCGGCAGCGGTGTTCGTTCTATGACAACTGTGCTCTTTACCATTGGTGGAATGCTGGCGCAATCAGCTCGTGTCTACTTAACAGCTGAGGTCTTAGTCGTTGTGATGCACGATCAATTGAGTGCACTTGGCCAAGCAACAGGAGTTTCCCCGCTCGGCTGGGCAATTTTACTTATAGGTGTTATCTCGGTTGTGTGGACCCTGATGGGCGGCATGTCTACAGTCGTGTGGACCGATGTGATGCTATTTTTTGCATTTGTGATGGGCGCGATCGTCGCTATAGGCATGATCGCTTATCAGTTAGATGGGGGATTGCTACAGATCGTCCGTATGGGATGGAGCGCCAAAGAGTCGGGCTCTTGGGGGAAATTCACCTTCTTTGACTTTAGCATAAGCCCAAACAAGGCCTACACACTATGGGCAGCTGCCATTGCCAGCACTTGGGGTGGAGTGGGTTCCTATGGCACGTGTCAATTGATGGCGCAGCGAATGTTTTGCTGCAAAAATGAAAGAGATGCGCGCTTTGCAATCATTGGGAGCTCTGTGAGTATCGTTGTGACCGCCCTACTTATGTTTGTCGGAGTCGGGTTGTACGCTTTTTACGAAACACACAGTTTAAGCGATGTGGGTCAAACACTCTACCTTCAAAAACCCGATCGCATTTTCCCGATATTCATCATCGAAGCTGTTATTCCCGGATTTAAAGGATTCATCATAGCCGGTATTTTCGCTGCGGCCATCTCAAGTTTTATGGGGATCCTTACAGCATTGAGCCAAACAGTTATGACTGCTTTTTTTCCTCCCACAACAGATCAAAAATCTGTCTTTCTTGGACGCATGCTTGTCATCTTTTGGGGTGTTGTCTTGTGTGCTATGGCCTATGTTGCCGAGGCAGCCTCGGCCTTCTATCCCTCTATCCTAGACCTAGCTCTTGCAATGGCAGGATATACCACAGGAGCCCTCCTCGCAGGCTTTTTTCTGGCTTTTCTCCCCGTCAACGTAGACGGAAAAGGATTCCTCTGGTCTGCTCCTCTCTCTGTGCTCACCGTCTTTGCCACGGTTTGGCACCAAGAATGGAGCCACACCGTTTGTCTCCTCGGAGCCCTCATTCTTATCGCCGCATGGTGCCTGCACCACATCAAAGTGGAAGCAAAATCCAAAGAGCAGACGCTCATTTTCCTCATAGGAATCGCTCTTATGTTTTGGCTTAACATCTACGGTTTCTGGATAGTCGACGGAAAAACACAAATACTTGCTTTCCCTTGGTACATCCCTCTAGGAAGCCTAACCGCCTTCACTTTCGGTTATCTTTTAGGCGAACAAAAAATGCCTGTTTACAGCACCTTATTGAAATAAGAGAGCATCAATACCCGAGACGGATGATCACCAACGTTTTTTATACGATGAGGAGCGCCCACCGGCAGCATTAGCGCATCACCGCTGCGCACAATATAGATCTCATCAGAGATGGCCACCTCAGTGGTTCCATTGATTCCCACAACTATCTCGATGGTATCCACATGGTAGTGAGACGCGCTCTCACCATTGATATCGATCAAGGACATCCCAAAGCCAAGTCCCGCATCAGCAGCGATCATTTCATAGATCACCCCATAACCCACCTCTTTGCGATTTTGGTAGGAACCCTCAGGAATCTCCTTCAGCTCTTGCAGCTGCTCCATTCGAGAAGCGCTGAGCAGCGACGGCACAGAAATGCGCGCCTTTTCCACAAGGCCGGGATCGCGAGGGTTTTCCCTCTGATCTAACACAACCTTCTCTAAAGGCTCGTGGTGAAAACGGATAAGAGTCCCATCATCAAAGCGCAAAGTCAACTCAGGATTCACAGCGCGATACGCTGAAGAAGTATCAAAGGTCAAATGCGGATAACGAGCAACGATTACACTAAAATCTTCGTCGGTTACAAACTCCACATGCTCCAGCCCGCTCTTGGGCTTCTTACCCACTTTGGGTGCAGGCATCTCAATAATCGACAGCTCCCGACCTCTATAGGTGATCGGCTCATGCAATTTATACACCACAAACGGTCGACCGGAAACAATCGCTTCCCTCAAACGCTCTCCCACTTGGGCAAACTCGGCCTTCATCTCGATATACTCTTCGACAGTTTCTGCCATATAGCAGATGTGATCCATCTCATAAGCACTGACATCGACCCCCGCCTCCTCGATATTTTCAAACAACCGGTCCAAAAAGCCATGCACATCGCCAAAAGGGGAAGCCGCATGACAAGAGAACGCTGCCATCATCAAAGAACAGATAAAAAACAAAAACTTCATAACTCAACTCCTTTAAAATCACCATTATACGCAACTATTCAATATTAATAAAATTAATTGTTTTAATTATTATAATTAGATATACTAATGCTATGGACTATAATAAGTTGAATGTATTCTTAGAGGTTGTACGATCAGAGAGTGTCACAGCGGCAGCAAAAGTACTCCACCGCACCCAATCAGCAATTAGCCAATCTCTTCACTCTCTCGAACAGCAACTAGGAACCAAACTAATAGAGTGGGAAGGCAAGCGACTCAAACTCACACGCGCTGGCCAAGCCGTCTTTAAAACCGCCAATAATCGAATGGCAACAATTAACGAAGAGCTCTCAACCCTGCTTACATCAGACAAAGAAGTGACAGGCTGCATCGAAATTGGTGTGCTCCAGGATCACTCCACCAATATCCAGCAACAGCTCCTTAAAACGATCGCAACTTTCCGCTCTCAACACCCCTCAGTCACATTTAACATTCACTTCGGCACTAGCCGCCAAATTGAGCAAGCGCTACTCGACCATAAGCTCGACTTAGGACTTCTGATCAACTTTCAGGAACGACACCGCTTCCACATCACCGCAATTACCCAAGAAGAGCACCTCATCGTCTCCTCCTCAAAGTTAGGGTCAGTCCCCACCATCAAAGCCCTTCTCCAAGCCGACCTGATTGACATCGATGAGACCTTCACCTGCCTCACCCCTTGGATTCAAAAACACGACCCCACACTCATTCCCGCTCTAGACAACAAACATCCCGCCATCATCGCTCCCGACTTCACCGCAATCAAAGACCTCGTCCTCGCACACCAAGGGATCGCCGTCCTTCCTAAATACCTCATCGAAAAAGAGCTCAAAACCGGCAAACTCATCCAACTCCTTCCCACAAAAGAAACTCTACACGTCACCCTCGATCTTGCCATCCCCCGCGGCCGCCCCTTAAGACTCTGCGAAGAACTATTCCAGGAAGAGCTCACAAAGCAAAATAATAGGATTTAGAAGATGTCTAAGCAAATATGCACAACTCCATTGACAATTTGCCACTCTTGAGCAAGATTTCACAACCTTCAAAGCCTTTGTAGAGCAGCTGGCGACTTGATTTGTCTAGGCTTTCTGTTGACTCGCCTTTACCCAATTTGGTAATCTTCTATCTCTTTTACAAACTTACGCCAACAGGATTACGATGGAAACACCACCAACCCCCCCTAAAAATTTCTCACGTTTTACTGATCGCTCATTCAACGAACGGCTGCAGTCCAAAAACTCTGACAAAAAACGTCCCACAACAGCATGGCGCGGACATCGAGTCAGAAAAAATGCAACCGGAGATATGACAAGAGAACAAATGCAACTTCGAAGCGCATTATTTGGAAAAGAGAATGTAGAGACTAGCAACTCCCGTGAGCCTTTGCGTGCACCAACAGAAGCCTTTTTAAATACACCGGAAACTAGAGCACTACTGGGTCAGATTATTACACAGCTCTCACCAAATGGTGCAGAAGGGCTACCAAAACGTGAATACGTCGTAACCGGCGTAAAGGTATAAACGCTTCCCATAAAGCAATTACAGTTTCGATTAACCCTCTTTAAGCGTTGCCAAAGAACATGCCAAAATAGCCCACATGCTCAACACCGAGCGACTCATAGAGCTTTCTAGCGGCGAGATTATCGTTGCCTGTGAAGATAATGAGCTTGCGGATGCCATGCAGCTTTTGGACATCATGCATCAGCTGCTGCATGACAGCTCTGGAGAGCCCTTTACGCCGCATCGAGGGAATCGTGTAGACACCCCCCACTTGTCCAAGGTCTTGCGCCTTGGCATTTAAGTCGGCCATAGCAACCAGCTTATCATCCAAGAAATATCCCCACATTTTCTGCTGTTCCACATCGCTGTTGAAGTTTCCTCGAATCAGCTCCTCACCCAAGCTGCAGGGAATTCCCTGCTCTTCTAAATAAGCGTAGTACAAAGGAAGCCATAGCGCAAAATCCTCTTGCTTAAGCTGCCTGATAAGGGATTGTTCTGCGGCTTTGAAATTGGAAGTGGAGTAGAGAATTTCTTTGGAGACGTGAACCTCTTCTCGGATGATCCCCTTCTCTTTTAGATAGGACCAAAAGGAGGAGCACCAGTTCCACTCCCCAAGCAGACCGCTGATGGGAATTTCCTCCTCCAAACAAGCGCTTAATAGCGCCTCAAAGATCTCAGGACTTTGTGATTGTGCCGTCACAAGCAAATTGCCTCGTCTGGCTAGGCAAAAAACGGCAACAACTTCGCCGTCAGATCTGACACACTTAAAATTGCCAGAATTAGGCGCCTCAGTAAGATAAGGCCCATGCTCTTCGTAATTTCCCATCAAGAATAAGGATGTGTCGTCGTGCTGCCGCAAAAAGCGCAGCATCTCATCCTCATTAATAGGCGTAGAAATAATCTCCATCTTTTTCAAACCTGATTAAGCTGGGTTCTTGGTCTTCATGAGGAACGAGCATATAGAAAGAGTTGTTTATTTTCATCACACAAACTTGGTCTCCCTTTTCCAACGTAAGACCGTTTTTTTCATACACTTTCCACCCGAGTATCCACCACTGTTTGTCATTTAACTGAACATGATACTCATCCACATAGTATCCGGTATAAGGATCATCCTCTTGCGATACCGCAGTAACGGTACGCACATCGGTTTTAACCTTGATCTTCCCCTCGCCTACAGGCGCATTCCCCGCAACAAGCGAGGCTCCCGCTAAGCAAAAAACAGTACATAAACTAATAATTATATTTTTAATCATCTCACCACCCTTAGTTATAAAGAAAAAATCATAGACTTTTAATACTAAATAATCAATAATATTGATCTATTTAATTATAATTTAGAGGAAACTATGACTAATAATTTTGATTTCACTACAGTTAATAAACCTGATGTATATGCCTACATTAACAGCGCAGGAAAATGTGCCACAAAACCTATGCCCGCTACTCAAAAGGGAAGACTCTTCACATGGCAGAATAGTGATCTTCACAATAGTTATAAAAAGCTCGAGTCATTAGGGCAAAATCTTAGCCAGCTAAACAGTGATATCAAAGATCTAAACCTCGAACAATTAAATAATTTAAATAACTACATCCACCATGTGCTATCCAAAGCGAATAAAAGCAAAACTCCCTCTATTCTCTCTAAAATTTTCATTGCAGTGAACAACTTATTCGCAAAATGCTTCCCCATCAAAAAAATTGAAGTCTACACTTATGAAAAAGACAACATTTATATTCGGAAGGTTAACGGTCAGGTGTTAGCCCACATCCATCACATAATAAAAGAACAATCAGAAGCCAAAACCGATAAGAAAAGACTCAAAGGAAGACCCTTACTTCCCTCTGAATGCCCAAAAGCCAACACCGTGAAATTGTCCTGGCAAAAAGAGGACAGTCTCTCCTACAAAAACAGAAAGCATGGCAGACCTTTGCTCCCCTCTGAGTGCACTAAAGTCAATCTCGCCAAAGTGCAAATGCAAAAAGAAGGAAGAGTCGCAAAAAAACCTCGAACTAAGACACCAAAGCCTACTCATCAAGAAGCTGCACCTACATCTGTTACCGCCCCAAAGCGCACAAGACCTATAAACAAGGCAAAGCCTCAACCCCCTACATTTCAAATCCTTGAAATCTACGCTGATCGCTGTACTCTAGAACTTTATAGAAATTTTAGAGCAATTGAGATCGATGTCCCAGGTGGAATTCCTTTAGACTGGGAAACCAATGATCATATTGAATTCTCCAGATCCCATGCACCTAAAACACAGTATGACCTGATAGTCAACCGGAGTAGAAAATCAGAGTGCGAAATTTTCCCTGTCACAAGTAACTATCTAGGATATACACCAAATGTTACGCCTGCTCCTAAAGCAAAAAAGGGAAATTCAACATCTTTTGGAACATACACACTTCAAGACATCTCAACGAAAGATTCGAAGATCCTCTTCAATGGACAGTTATGGAAAACATTAGATGTCCCGCACAACTGGAAAAAAGGCGACAGCATTGAAGTGGTTCGCGATGACTATAACAACGCTATCAACGGAAGATATAAGGTCATTAATAAGACGAAAAACACTTCCTGCCGTATCGAAGGCAATATTTGCGCACCATATGTTGAAGGTGGAATTACCGCCCTAAGTAAAACAGTTCGTCAAGGGGTTATCGAAAATATATGGATTGATCATAGTCATGGTTTCAAAGCAGAAATACACTGCTTTGGACAGTGGTTTGCAATTCCGGAAGACATTAGACAAGCTTACCTCAAAAAGGAAAAAAAATCGCGTCCTCAAGCCATTCAACAACCAAAAATCTACGCTCCAGGGACTGCACCAAAACCCCATGATGCTCTCTCCGCTAACTGGAAAGGCGGCGACCGTGTATCACTTGTGAAACACCCCGATGAAACATACACTCTTGTTCACTTTGGAAGTCACCAAAAAGATGAGTTTAAGGTTGAGCCAAAGAATGTATAAGCCTTAAGTTTCCTCTTCCTCGTTGAAGAATTTGACGAGGAAGGTTTTTACATTTTAAGATGATAAAAAATTAAACTGTATTTTTAATATGCAACCAAAGGAAAACTAAAATGCCCAGCATAACATCCAGTCCACCACCCCAAAACCCCTCGCATTTGACCGCTCAGGAAAATGATGACCCTGCAGCAAAACTCATAGCGACAATTTCCTCTGTTGCGCTTGGAGCAGTTGCAGCTGTCGCAGCCTCTATTCTTACTGTACTCTTTGCAGCACCCACATTCTCCACACTTGTTACCGTTTCGCTTTTAGTCGGAGCTGCTGTCACATTATTCAGCTATTCACCAATAAAAGAGTTTTTTCAACAAGGCTCACTACCCTCCCCCGAACCCACTCCAGACACCTTTGATCAGGCATACTTTGACGTGCAGGTTCGCACGCAGCAAATAATGGCAGATACGAAGAAAAAGCGTACGGAGACCAGGGAAAAGATGCGAGAAGATAGAGAAAATACCAAACATCAATTTGAAGCGCAGAGGCAAAAAATTCGGGATCAAATCTCCTCTGAGCAAGATCCTACAATGAGAAAACACCTTGAGAATTCGCTTGCCCAAGTCGATAGCCTGGAAAGAAGCTATATTGAGAATGCAGAGAAAATAGCTGACATGGTTTGAGTTAATTTAATATACTGTTACTTTAAAATTATATAGAAATAAAAAAAATGAAGAAAATCTGTTTATTCTTACTTATCCTTTGTTCTCACCTCTCGGCTTTAGAGTGGAAAAATAAGGATAATGCCCCTCAAATTGAAGAAATTTCTGAGGACTGGATCATCACCTTAAGTAATGGAGCCGTCGTCAAGATGCGCCCTGTCGCCTATAATGTCGTGGGAGTGGGTGATCTTGAATATAGAGATGGAAACTTTCATTACCTCTGTCGACGAGAGTATCCCAGCGTCGATCAGATTAAATCCAATTGGTATATCCAATGGGGTTTTAAAGAGGAACACCCTTGTCAAATTGTCATGACTCAGCCAATTGAATGCGCTGATTTCCCACTCAAATGGAGAGGGCCAGGGAATTATCGCATGATTCGTTTATCAGGGCGGCACATGATTGGTTTCTTTTGGGAGTGGGTAGGAGTCAACAAATACACATGCTTCCATACAGTGTGTGACCACACGGTCCCCTTAAATTTTCACGATACTTCCGTGAACGCAAGTCCTCTAAGAGCCAATCTCTATGGGTATCCAAACCATGAGAAATTTTATGATACTTCTATGCCTTCCAGCCCTCGACTCAATGACTATAACAAGGCTAATTTAGTAGAGGCTGATCTTTTGCAATTTGTGGATACACTGCACACAATTGATAGTGGTGTGATCCAATTTAACGACAGCAAAATCTACGCAAAACCGCTTGAAGGTGAAGACCTATCTCCTTGGGAAGAGGGAAATGAAGTGACGGTTCGCTATCTGGAAGAGGGGATCTATGAAGTGGAAAGCGGAGAAAAATACCTGAAGGTGTATTTGAGCGATCCCGCCCACTCCGATCTAAGAACACAACCCATCTTCAAAGAACTTAATGAGCACAACGTAAAACCTCTCATTGACGATCACAGCTTAGAGCAACTCCTAGAGGAAAAGCAGATAACCGGGAAAGATGTTCTCTACGAGGCGATTTATGATCATGATCTCGAAAAAGCTGAGCTTGCCCTCCGTTACATCGACGATATCAATGCTCCATCCAAACAGTTTGAGTTCTTCTCCACTCATTTCTTTGGCTTCACATACGACCATAATTGGGCACACTGCGATGATGCTTATGGAAATAGTTTCGGCTGCGTTCATATCAGTTGCAGACCCCTTAATCACGCCATCACAAGAGAGGACTATGACATGGTCAAGCTGCTCCTTCAGCATGGCGCAGAACCGAGAATCGGGAACTCTACGTGCTACGCCAAAAACATCCGAAACCTGCTAGCTAGCAGACCAAGATAAAGTGCGTTGCGACAATATGAAGAAGATCGTCCACCTTTTGAAGAAGAAAAAATAAGGTAACTACACTAGCCCTTGATTCTCCACCTCTTCATTGAAGAATTTGACGAGGAAGGTTTTTGAAAGCTTAGGGTTCTTCTCATTCTTTCTGATAAACTCCACTTGAAAGCCACACTTTTGGTAAAACTCGGGCGCCTGAAAGGTGCTTGTCACTAAATTGATATTGTTAAACCCTTGTCCCTTGAAATGCTCCTCTAAGGCCTGCATCAGCTGCCTGCCGTAACCCTTGCCGCGCTGCTCTTTCTTCACCCAGATATCTTCGACATACACTTCTGCAAAGGCCGTGTAAGCGTGCAAAACACCGACCACGTTCTTTTGGTCATCTTTGATCACAAAATAAAACGTCCTGTAGTTCACTTCAATCCCATGGCTGCTCTCATAAGCCACCATGTCTTCTTCTCTGAGTTTTTCAATCTCTTCCGGTAGGTGATCTACTTTTTCTATAAACATGCCTGCATCCACTTTTTTGCTCGTTCAAAGCTTGTTTTCATAATCTCCGTCGCCTTATCAACACCTTGATCAGAAGCTAGTCGTTCAAACTCATCAGTCAGGCAGATGTCGCCAAAGACAGTGGAATCGTCAGTGCCTAAATCGATGGGGTGACCGCTTCTAAGATGCTCGGCAATCCATGGATGCGGGCTGCTAGCCTCATGCATCTTTACGGCGATTGAGCTCGTTAAGCAAACGGTTACAGGAGTCTTATGCGCTTTCACCCATGCCACGGCCTCATCGCAAAGATTAACGCCATGGTCGATAAGGTCCGGCTCCAATTTTTCAAGAATGGTCATTTGATCAGTCTCCAGGACCGACTCTCCCATATGCACAGCAATTTTAAGTCCTGCACCTTTTGCTCGGAGTAGCTCGGGCATAATAGTATTGATGTCACCTTTGGTCGAAACATCGGAAATGTCGATTCCTACCACTCCCCTCCCCCTGTATTGCAGCGCTAGATCAACAGTCTCTTTTGCCATATCTAGCGTGGAAGTCCTTTTAAGGCTAAGAAGTAATCGAACACAAAAGTCCTCTGATGCAGCATCTTCAAATCCCTCTAAAACCGCCTTGAGATACTCCTCGTAGCTTTTTCCCTCCAAAAGTTTTAGGCCCGTTCGCATCAATACGATCCGGTTATTGTCGGCCTTCATGCGCTCGCATGTAGCAAAAGCTGCTTCCTTAAGCCGCTCGAGCGTATTGATCACCTGACTAATTAACGGAAAAATAAAAAAAGCCTTTTCATAATCGTGCCCTTCAACAATCGCTGCAAATCCCTTCTGAATGGCTTCCATCTGCTCGGGTGAAGCATACTTCTTCACAGTCGCCAAGGGAACCTCGCCGCCCAAATGGCAATGGGAATTATATTTAGGAATACCCTTAAGAGCTACTGTCGCTGTCATAATCATCCTCCAAAATGCCCGCCAAAGATACACCGATTAGCTACTTGTGACAAGGGGAATTGAGTAACATTACCAATTAAAGCATCCTATACTTTGATTCACTTTTTTACAAAGAAGCCCGTGCTCGCGAGAGAAACAAATGGCATTTTTCGAACCCAAACCCTGGAAGGATTGGGGGAGAGAAGCGAGGCTCATTTTATGCAAAAGAAGGCGTTTTTTCAGTAAATATTAAATTTACATATTTATAACTCTACAGTATAATTGAAAATAAATCACCCTAGTTAAATAATGATGCAAATCTTAATTATTTATTAAAATTAGTGTATTTTCCATGGATCCAACACGTAATTCCAACCAATTTGATCACGGTTTTCAAAAGATTCCAGATAAGCTGGATCTAGATAAGCTGGATCTGCATAAGCTGGATGATCTAAAGAATACAGATGATCTGAAAATGATAGATAAGCAAGGTTTTGCATCTCCTGCCTTATCAACCTCCCAACACGGCCATACGTATCGGACTTTAAATAACAGCACTCCTCTCATTCAAAATCAAGCAAAGTCGATTAAAAGACTGGGGGGTCAACACTTTAAGGGTATCAAAGCATGGTTTAAGAACTTGATCGCCTCCTTTCAAAACTCGTCTAGTATGAAGCTTAATTTGAGCCTTCAGAAACTTATACAAAAGATTGAATCAGCTAGTTCACACGAAGCACAAGCAAAGAACATCAAAATCCTTCAGCAGAAAGCTGATTTTTTACTAAAGCACAAAGATTTTAAACATTTTTCCCCTAAATTAAGAGAGTTAAGAAGGCGATCTGAAAGCCTCTTAGAACAATGTAATAATAAAATCAATCCCAAAGAAGAACTTAGAAATTTGGCATCAGACTTCTCTCAGCTAATCAATGTATCAAGCAAATTGGAATCGGATATATCGCTAGAAATCAGTGATATAGACATCTGCGCTGTAGACTACGGAACAATTAACGCTACATCGATGAAAACTTTTGCAGAAGATTCCACCGGAATCTCTAGTCAACAATTAGATGTAAGTCGATTCGCTGCAGCAGCACTTGGATTAAGAACAATAAATATATCAATGAAAAAGGTTCAAGCAGGCATGACTTCAGGAGCAAGCGGCGATCCCGTATATCTTGTTCACGATAAACACACACAGAAACTACTCTGTGTCATTAAGGTCGGTACCATAGATAATGCAAGAGATGAGGTCAACTCGCTCAGATTGATGCGCAATCAAAGGTTGTCCAAGTGCCACTTTCCCGAAGTCCTAGGAGTTGGGAAAGGACGCATCGACGGACAGGAAATGTATTTCTATGCTCAATCAGCCGCTGAAGGAATTACGTTAGATAAGTACATGGAACAGCTTGGTCAAGCCGCTGACGTTAAAGAAAAAACAAAAGCTCAACAAGCATTAAAAACAGCTGTTGGACATTTGGCTCGCGGCATGGGTGAATTGCACAAAAAAACGAGTGCGAATCCCGAGAGTAAAATTGAACAATCTTCATCTCAAACAAGATACAATGAAAAGATGAAAGAGAACATACATTTTTTGGAAAGTGAACGACAAGACATCAATTTTGAACCACTCAAATTGATGGCAGAACAGATGAAATTTACCTTACCTAACTGTATCATTCATGGTGATTTCCACCCGGGTAATGCATTTGTTTCTGACCAAGTTCCTCCAAGACTAACTCTCATCGACAACGGCAGTGCTATCGAATCTTTTAATCAAGAGACACAACAGCCAACAGGTATTGCCGTGTACGATTTTGCATTGTGCTATCAATGGTTGATCGTGTTGGCAAAAATTAACAACATAGATCCGGATGCAACGAACGATCTCATTACATCCTTTGAAAACGATTACTTAGCTGCCCGTGGTCTTAAGGGACCAGAATTGGAAACCCTGAAGAAAGAAATGGCGTACATGAAAACATTTATCGCCATCAACTATATCGCCAATTTGATCGAAATACAAAAAACTCCTGAACATCCCTGGAATAAATTGTTAGGAGATAAAATTGAGGAAATTATAAACATATTGATTCTGAATTTTGGGGCAACAAATCCGGTTTAATACGAATTGCAGAGGAATAAAAAATAAGGAGGAGAGATTCTTGCTTCATAGCTCCTCTTAAGAGGTCACTCCAAAAGCTTTTAAAACCGTCATATCGGCGGCCTTTTCAAGAATCGCTGCAAATCCCTTCTGAATGGCTTCCATCTGATCCGGTGAGGAGTACTTCTGCACAGTCGCCAAGGGAACCTCGCCGCCCAAATGGCAATGGGAATTATATTTAGGAATACCCTTACGAGCTACAATCGTTGTCATAGCCATCTTCCAAAATGCCCGCCAAAGATACACCGATTAGCTACATGTGACAAGGGGAATTGACACTTTCGCAAGCATTGTCTATCATCCACTAAATTTTGGAGATTATCATGAGATTCGTAGTTATTTTTCTACTTATTCTATCGTCTGGCCTATACGCAGGAGGGATTAAGGAAGCGGATACGTACAAGCAAAACTCGGGCTTGCAGTGGGAGTGGGCCATCGATGCGATCGAACACTTCCCATGGAGAGGCGATGAACGAGTGCTTGATGTAGGCTGCGGCGACGGAAAGATCACTAAAGTCCTGCTAGACAAAACACCTTTAGGCATCGTGCTAGGCCTCGATTTGTCCGACGCCATGATCCGGCTGGCTTCCTCGACATTTCACCATTCCCGCCTCTTTTTTCTGCAAGGGGATGCCTTGAACCTTCCGTTTTACCGGCAGTTTGATGTCGTGACTGCCTTTTGCTCCTTGCATTGGGTGATGGATCAGGCTGCAGCTCTTGCCAAGATCCACCAATGCGTGCTCCCCGGGGGATATGCTCTGATTGCCACGCCCGGCTTCCATCCCAGTAACATCTCGCGGCGCTGCGAAAACCTTGTCCAAGAACCTAAATGGGCTCCCTATTTCGATGGGTTTCAGCCCCAAAGAGTTTACTTCACCTACGAAGAGTATGAAGCCCTTCTACAGAATGCCGGATTTGAAATCATCCATGGCTCAAGCGAAGTGCACGAGACGATCTACCCTGATAAAGATGCCCTTGTGAAATGGCTTAAACCCCTCGTGACATTTATCGGCCACCTCACGCCAAACCAGCAAGAGGAGTTTCTTTCCAACCTTGCCGATGCCATGATTGCTTATGAGACCCAAGCAGAAAAAAACATCACTATCCATCACATGAAGCTTCTCTTCGTTGCGAGAAAGCCTTCATAACGCAGTACAAGACACCATGCGCTCTACGGTGCGCTTTTTGAATCGATGTGTTATAATATTATTAAAGATTAGTCTCTGACATGAGGCCTCCAGCGCTTCATGAAAACCTGGATTTCCTCATTCGAGCATGCGAAGATAACGCGTTTTTCCAGCAAAGATCATGACAATTTATCCTCAATAAAGGCTCATATAAAGAGGATGCCACTCAACGAGAATCTCCTCTTGGGTTTGAGGATCGACATAACGAGCTGATAGGCCCTCGTAGTCCTCTTTTAGGGCGTAGAGGCGACCTTGTATACGGACGTTTTCCCGCAGCTTTTGACCAATGTAGAGACGCATCTTGTGCTCATCCTGGACTGCGTTTTGTAGCTCCTCTTTTTCTTGGAGTCTAAACACGAAGATGGGACAGTCGAGAGAGTTTAAAACGTAGTTGACTAGCAGCATGGCTAGGAATGGGTTTTTGCACTCGCAATAGACATGCGCCAGGAAAAAGCAAAGGTCTTCTATAGGTGGCTCGTTTCTTTGTAAGAAGGTATTGATTTCATCAACCAGGGCTTCTTCACAGGCGAAGGTCTAGCTCCAGACAAGCAAATCCTCTATCGATAAGCGTTTTTGCGTACGCGCATCTTTCTCGCTTAAGGCGTATGCGTCCTGGCAGCTTTCAGGATTCAAACCACAAAGCTTTGCACAATTTTCCACAAATTCTTGTTCAAGATTCATGAGGTGCCTCCCTTTCTAGAAGCCCTATTGTAGTGTTGAGTCCTGACACCACTTGTTCCACTGCCCTTGCCGGCGACGCACTCCGCTTACACCCGGTTGAGTATATCGAAAAATTGATATCCTTTCCCAGACTAGCTGGTGGGATGTGATAGCGCATGAGGATGTAGTCCATCAACACTCGGGAGGTTATGTCATTCGCATCTTCATAGGGATGAATCGAAACAAGACGTTGATATGCAAGCGCCGCAAATTCT
This sequence comes from Chlamydiota bacterium, assembly GCA_021772355.1. Classification (GTDB taxonomy): domain Bacteria; phylum Chlamydiota; class Chlamydiia; order Chlamydiales; family JAJFMB01; genus JAJFMB01. The sequence continues at coordinate 18,107 of JAJFMB010000045.1, forward strand.
ATCGGACTCATCTCCCCCTCGTCACACTTTTTGCACATTTGATTTAACCAGAGATTAAAATCTTTCATGGCTTGAGGAACATATTGCGAAGGCATATAGTGGTCCCCATAGCTATTATATGCATCACAGTCTCTAAATACCCCCGGTTGCTGCCCCCCTAAAGAGCACAACAATCCCCGTCTTAAAGCGCGATCAAATCCATGGATCAGTGCAACAAAATCGATTTTTCTTTTACCCCGATGCTCAATAGCCTTTTGCCGTGCGATTGTTTCACATTTATCCCAGTTTTCAGATGCTTTTTGTACATCAAAATCCGATGATAAATAGATTGCATCAGCAAACCCTTTCTTTCTACTGTCATTGATTGCCGTC
>JAJFMB010000046.1 GCA_021772355.1 Chlamydiota bacterium
TGCGGAGCTTATGGAGTGGCTGTGCAGTCCTACTTATTATCAGCGCAAAACTGTAAAGAGGCCGCATATGATCTATGTCATTCTGAATACACCCTTTAAACTTGAGTTTGCCGAAAGCGTAATCTCTTGTAAACCGGATAGGATCCAATTCCGTCATAAAGGAAACTGGGCAACAGCAGTGTCACTAGCTCAAGAGCTTTGTACTATGTGCCAACAAGCGAATATTCCTTTCCTTATTAATGACCGCGTTGATGTAGCACTTGCCATTGATGCCGACGGTGTGCATTTAGGACAGGAAGATCTACCCATTTCCGTAGCGAGAAAGCTGCTTGGACCTAATAAGATTATTGGAGGAACAGCGTCTTGTTTGGAACAAGCGCTAAAGGTGCAGATGGAGGGCGCCAACTATATGGGCTTAGGACACATTTTTCCCACATCGTCAAAAGAGAAGCCTTATCCACCTATCGGGTTGGAAACATTAAGAGAAGTCTCTGACACCGTCACAATTCCCATTGTCGCTATTGGAGGTATTAATGAACATAATGCGCGCGCAGTGTTTCAAGCAGGAGCCTCGGGAGTTGCGGTTCTTTCGGCACCCAAACAACATCCTAAAGAAACATTAAAGAGATTGAAAGAATGCTACAGCAAGAAATAAATCGCTACCAACGTCACTTTGCCCTGCCCGAATTTGGACAGAACGGGCAAAGACGTCTGAAACAATCGTCTGTCTTGGTGGTTGGAGCGGGCGGACTTGGCTGCTCCTGTCTACAGTATTTAACATCATGCGGAATTGGCCGCATTGGTATTGTCGATCATGACCGGGTGGATGAAAGTAATTTACCAAGACAAATACTCTACTCATCACAAGATGTTGGGCGACCAAAAGTCACTGTGGCAAAAGAGACGTTGCAACGACTCAATCCCTTTGTGCAAATCTGTGTTTATGAACAGTTATTTTCAGATACCATTCCTCGAGATTACGAATTAGTCGTCGACGCAACAGATAATTTCACTGCCAAATACAAACTTAATGAGTATTGTCTTACGCATCAGCTCCCTTTGGTTTCGGCATCTCTGTCGCAGTTCAGCGGCCAAGTGGCAATCTTTAATGGTGTTGACAAAGACGGCAACAGAAGTCCTCACTACCGTCATTTGTATCCCGAGCCACCCAACGACAGTCCCACCTGTAGCGAGGGGGGCGTACTAGGAGTCCTTCCAGGCATAATCGGCAACTTGCAAGCTTTAGAGGTGATCAAGTACTTAAGTGGCTGCGGCGAAACACTAATCGGAAAGTTGCTAATATTTGATGCCCTCAACTACACTATCAGAATTTTTAAGCTTACACACGGCGATGACATGAAACCAATGCCTAATTTAGAAGTCACCAAAGATGAATGGAAACAGATGAAAAATGCTCACCTCATCGACATCAGGGAGCAGGAGGAAAGAGAGCAAGAACATATCGGGGGAGAGTGGATCCCTATGGATAAATTACTTGAACAGCCTGAGCTTTTAAAAGAAAATATGACCGTTGTATTGTACTGCCGTAGCGGTAAACGCAGCCTCTATACCGCACAAATTCTGAGAGAAAAGCTTAGTCGAGATGACATCTACTCCCTTCAGGGGGGAATTTTATAATATTAATGTCTTACTAATTTAGTTATTTTGACTTATATTTCCTGTAAGTTTATTATGTTATTCTTTTTTAAATAAATTTACAAAAAAAATCTAGATGAATTCTAACTATCAATTAAGAGCACTACCAGTCATAGACTATTCTAAATTTTTTGGTTCTGCGCGTATTTTTCGAAAAAGGAGAAAAAAAACCGCCAAATCTTCCTTTGATAAGCATATTTTCCGGGCTGGTCAAAGTCCTCACTCAAGCAAAAAAAGTTATAAAGTTGTAAGGAGAGTCGACGATAAAACACCACGCCCTTCACCTTCTGTAACTTTTGCAAGCCCTCACTCTGCGCTTGGTGCAACAAATCTTTTAACGCCGCACAGGACCGAAGCGAATCAGACACTCTTCCAAAATCTTCAACAGCTAGCAACAACATATAGAAAAGTTTGGACAACCTACGGTTTTGATGCGATATCCTTTTATGAATTTCTAAAAAAAATGCATCCAAATCTTACATTTCGTGATGCAAAGAGATTTGTGGACTTGTCAAAATCTTACTACAGCTTAAAAAAGAACCACGAAATCTCTCGAGGTATAGTGAAAGAACTTATTATTGCAGCACAATCTCGCGAGGTGGAGCAAAAAACCCTTGATTTATGTTTTACCAATCTCGAATCAACGTTCGCAACAAACTTTAAAAACTTACAGATATTTATTTCTCGTTTGATCTGCTTTCTAAATGAAGAACCTGACCGGTCTGTACATCCATCAGCGTTTCATAACGCACTAAAGGTGGCACTTGCGAACATAAATGAAAAGAATACTACGTATGCCATGGAGAAACAAAAGAAGATTGACGCTGTCATCTCAGAGCCCTACTTGAAACTGATTATCGCCAAAAGGCAGGAGATTGGGCTACAGTGGTTAACTGATCTTATTTATTACTATTGTCCCTATCCAGAGAAAATCAGTGCGCATGCTTTGGCGGAATGGTTTGATCTACAAGCAGAACAGGTTGATACGCTTCCGGAGTCCCAAAAGAGCGTCATTCTAAGTGCTATGGAAAAAATAGGAGCGTGGTATGACCCAGGCTCTAAAAATTCTGTCAGCGGCAGGTTTCGCGGTTTAGCATTAGAAGTGCATCTTAAAATGTATTGTGGGTTGACCGAAGATTTTGATTATCCACTTGTGTCCACCGAAGCTCAGATTACTAATGAAATGCGCGGTCGTTACACCCGTCTGCAAAGTAATCAATCATTGGAACAATTTATTGAGCAAACGCAGCATTATTTTTCAGAAGAAAAAGAGGGGTGGATAGGAACTTGTCCGGGGTTACGAGAAGATGCTTATCTTATTTACGCTCTTTCTTTCCCGGATCATTTAGATCAAAATATTGTGGCTTTGGCAAAGAAAAATGCCGAACGAATCGTCAGTCATCTTTACACGCACGAGCTGCCGTTCAAAGATTTACACGACAGAGATATCTAGAGCTAGCCTTCTACCGCCCGAACTTCAGCATGAGGTACATGCCCCTGTTCTTTGCCATGGTTTTTGCAGAGCCAGAGAAGGGGGATAATGGCGAGGTAGCCCCAAGCGGACATCCAGAATAGGTCATTTAAAGCGAGCATCGCCGCCTGTTGGTCGACGATAGTGTTGACAAAGGCATGAGAGGGCAACCCATCGATACCATAGGATTGAAGCAACCGATACATCTCAGGAGTAGCGGGATTAGCAAAATTAACGTTTTGCACGAGATTGCTATGATGAAAAGCTTGTCGCCTTGTGTAGAGGGTAACAAAAAGTGAAGTTCCAATACCACCACCTGCGAAGAAACGAATGAACATATAGACGCCCGTTGCGCTCGTAACTTCTGATTTTGGAATATTGACGAGTGCCATCGAGAGCAATGGGATAATAAAAAGTGTGATAGAAAAGCCCTGCACGAAACGGGGCAACATGATTTGTCCAACACTAATCTGAGGGTTTCCGTATGTCATCCAAAAAAATGTTCCAGAGAAAACAAGGTAAGCAAGGGTCGCCAGTAAGCGAAGATCTATTTTGTGCATATATTTGCCAACAAATGGGGACAGAAAAATCGGAATGACTCCAAGTGGTGCAATGGCGATACCGGACCAAAGCGCTGTATAGCCCATGGCAGTTTGGAGCCAGAGCGGAGTGATCACAATGCTGCCAAACAAAAACATAAATCCGCCGGCAGCTGATAGTGTGGAGAGCGTAAAATTGCGATCGTAAAAATATTTAAAATCGATGATGGGGTCGCTGCTATAATTGTTCCAGACGATAAAGATAATGGTGCCGAGGAAGGCTGTAATGACTAATGTTGTGATGATCGGTGAGTTGAACCAGTCATCTTGTTGTCCGCGGTCTAAAACAATTTGTAGGCTGGAGATGGCAATGATAAGCATCAGAAAGGCTGTGAAATCAATGGGATGTTTTTCTATTGTTGATTCCCTTTCTCTCAAAATTTCCCAGCAGAGGAAGCCTGCTAGAAAACCTAAAGGGACATTGACATAAAAAATCCATGGCCAGCCGTATGTTTCAGTTAGATATCCTCCTACGATAGGGCCCACGACGGGAGCGACAACAATTATCATCGACCATACGCCAATTGCCAAACCGCGCTTTTCTTCTGGATAATTTTTGATCATTAAGCTTTGTGAAAGTGGAATAAGCGAGCCGGCCACCGCTCCTTGAATGATCCGAAAAATGACGATTGTAGTGAGACTCCAAGCCATGCCACATAAAAAAGAAGTGATCGAAAATAGCGATGTTGCGAGAACGAAAAGCTTCACCTCTCCCAGCTGTTTTGACATCCAACCCGTTAAAGGTAACATGATGGCATTACTCACAGCAAAAGACGTAATAACCCATGAGCCCTGATTGGGGCTGACTCCCAAGCCGCCAGCAATATAGGGAACAGCAACAACACTAATGGTCATATCTAGAACCTGAATAAACGTTCCCAAACAGAGTGCAAAAGTTAAAATATAGAGCGCAACGCCTGTAATCGGTGGCTTATCTTCCATTGGGATAGAGATTGTTAGTGATGATTTCATCCATCAATGTGTTTAAGGGCTCCATGGGAATATCGTAGGCTTGAGTGAGATCTACGACTTTTTTTACAGGTTGCGTTGCTAACATCTTCCCTGAACGATCACTCGTATCAACTGTGACGTTCATGGAAAGGCCCAAACGCAAAGGATAGGTCTGAAGCTGTTCGAGATCTAAGCTAACGCGAACGGGCACACGCTGGACGATTTTAATCCAATTTCCAGTGGCGTTTTGCGGCGGAAGCAGCGAAAAGACGCTTCCTGTTCCAGCACTTATACCCAATACTTTCCCTTTGTAGGTCACTTCATGCCCATAGATATCAGACCGCATATCAACTGACTGCCCAATGCGTATATTTGTAAGATTTGTTTCACGGAAATTGGCGTTCACCCAGATCTGTTCCAGAGGAATGATCGCCATTAATGGCTGGGAAGGGTTCACCCATTCGCCGACCTGCACAGTTCTTTTAGCGACATAGCCATCAATTGGAGCTAAGATCTGGCACCGCACGAGATTCATATACGCTTCACGTAGAGAAGCGCGTGAAGCTTCGATCAGCGGGTGTTCTTCCAGCGGTGTATTTCCTAAAGCAGCAATACTTGCATCTAATTGATATTTGGCAACCAATAGCGACGCTTCTGCAACCTCGAACATTTCTTGTGAACGACCGAACTCTTCTTGGGCAACCGCATGCACGCCGATAAGATGTAGCCTATTTTCATAGTCGATGCGTGCTTGTCTTAGTTGTGCCTCTTGTAATACGACATTTGCTCGATTTTCTTGCACTGCATCGGACAATTCTCTTACCTGTCTCGCAGCGAGCGCAAGATCAGACTTCCGCTCCTCAAAAAAAACGTGCTGATCGATGGGATCGAGTTGAACAAGAAGCTGTCCCTGCTTCACAAAATCTGTATCGTCGGCAAAAAAGCCGCTAACCATTCCAGGAACCTGTGGTGTTAGTAATACCATATTGCCATGCACATAGGCATCATCGGTTGACTCTTCAAATTGAAAGATAAAAAACCAAAGAAGAAAAACTACAACGGCAATAACAAGAACGCTTACACCCAAATACATGAGAATGCGGTTTCGTTTGCTTTTTTTGTCCTGTTCTTCAGTCATGATACCCCCCGCCAAGGCTTCTAATCAGATCAAGAGCTGCATGCAAACTCTCTCCCTGCGTGAGAAGAAGCGTATCTTGTGCTCCCAACCAGTTGACTTGGCTTGCCAAGACATCGAGGTAGGAGACAACGTTATGATGAAACTGATCATCTGTTAAGTCATAAATGCGCTTTGTGGCTTCTGTTGCGCTGTTGATATCTCGAAATCTTTCAGCAGTTTTTCGCAAACGGGTCGTGCCATCTAAAACTTCTCTTACAGCTTGTAAAATGATGGTGTTGTAATCGTAGCTAGCCTTTTCATACTCATGTTGCCGCATTCCTAAATTGGCACAAAGTCTTCCACCTTGAAAGATAGGAAGATGCAGTGCAGGCCCAACAGTTGAGTAGATGCTTTTGTTCATAAAGAGTTTCTTGATATCGATAGTTTCATAACCGAAAAATCCCAACAGATCAATATTAGGATAAAAGTCAGCTTTCGCAACATCGATCCATTTTAGAGCAGATTCGATCCGCCAACGCTGAGCGGCAATGTCTGGCCGATGCGCAATAAGATCCACTGGTAGCGCTGTCGGCATGGGAAATGAAAACATCCTCAAAGGAACTAGTTCTACTATTTGCCCATCTTCCCAAGAGAGTAGGGCGCGGAGAGCATGTTGACTTAATGCTACTGCTTGTTCGATCTCATTTAAAAATATTTTAGCCATTGCAAGATCGCTCTTCGCCTGTTCGAAGCTGAGCTCGGTATCGAGCCCTTTAGCAACGCGCTGTTCAACTAAAGCACAGACATCTTGCCGATTGCAAACGAGTTCTCTCGCAAGCATCTCACGTGAAAACGCAGTTTGAAGATCAAAGTAGGTATGCGCAACAGTTAATGCAATGATAAGGCGAGTGTAGGCAAGGTCTGCCATTTCAGCGCGAACTTCACCGATTGACGCCTTCCATGAATTGCGATACTTATGCCAAATATCGATATGATACTTAAAATCTGTGAGCATTTCGTATTGCGTAAAGGAGAATGGAGGAATAGGATTACCGGTTTCCGATTCATGAAAATAGCGCACGCGTCCCTTTAGATTAATGTGCGGGAATAGAGCAGATCGCACACCTTGAGAAACAGAGATCATCTGATTTAGTTTCGCCTCTGCAGCCTTTAGAGAGGGATAATTTTGTAAAGCAAGGGTAATATAGTTTTCAAGTTGCTCGTCATCAAACAGACACCACCAATTAGGATTCAACCACTCACTTTCATAAAAAATTTTCTCTTGTTGCGCTTCACACTGCGCTTCTTGAAGGGGACAAAGTGGTGAGGAGTAGAGCGAGACATGTCGCGTTTGTTGGGTGCAGCTCGTCATATATATAGCGCCAAAAAATACCAACGCAAAGCTAATCCCTTGCTGCATGGAACAATACCCCAGGATAAAGTATTAAAAAATCAAATTAATACTTTACGGAATGAGATACAACTTTTATTTTAAGCTTGGCAAGCGTGAAGAGGGATCATACTCTTGAAGAATCCACTGTCTATCCGGCTGAAAGATTTCGACGAGCGCGTCCATCATGGGTGTTTGGGATTTAAAGTGCAGATATTTGTTTGAGAGTTGCTTTGATGCTTTTT
>JAJFMB010000047.1 GCA_021772355.1 Chlamydiota bacterium
CCCCTTCTAGGGTGAGGTTATGCAAAAAACTACCTTCCAGACACTTCTAGACACAGTGGGGCACACCCCTTTAGTCAAGCTGCAGCGCCTCGCCCCTAAACAGCACACCATCTTAGTTAAGCTTGAGTCCTTCAATCCCGGGGGCAGCATCAAGGATAGGATGGTCAGGTACATTATTGACCACGCTGAAAAACACGGAGTGCTAAAACCGGGCGGAACAATCATCGAAAATACCTCCGGCAATACAGGAGCTGCCGTTGCAATGGTCGCAGCCATCCGAGGCTATCGCGCCCTTCTAACCATGCCGGACAAAGTTAGCAAAGAGAAGCAAAACGCACTAAAAGCTTTCGGCGCTGAAATCATCGTCTGCCCCACAGATGCTCCTCCAGACTCACCTGATCACTATGTCAATGTCGCAAAGAGACTCGCAGAAGAAACACCTAACAGCTTTCGCTTGGATCAGTATGACAATCTTCTAAATCCAGAAGCGCATTATCACTCAACGGGGCCAGAAATATGGAAGCAGTGCCACGGCGATGTGGATTACTTTGTTGCAAGTGCCAGTACCGGTGGCACCATCAGCGGAGTCGGACGTTATTTGAAAGAGCAAAAACCAACTGTGAAAGTGATCATGCCAGATCCTATCGGTTCCATTTACTATGAGTATTTCAAAACAGGTCAAATTCCCCACAATGGAAGCTGCACCTATCAACTCGAAGGAATCGGAGAGGATCATATGGCAAAAGCGATCAACTTTTCCTTTATCGACGATGTTGTCCAAGTGACAGACGAGGACGCCTTTCGTGTAACGCGGGAACTAGCGACCAAGGAAGGAATTCTCGCCGGTGGATCCACAGGCGCTAACGTCTGGTGCGCCATAGAGCTTGCCAAATCCTTAGTGGAGCCAGCAACCATTGTTACTGTTGCTCCTGATAGCGGCATAAAATACTTAAGCAAAATTTTCTCATGAGGCCTTTATGAAGTTTTCGACAAAAGCCATTCACAGCGGCAGTGAACCCGATCCCAAAACCGGGGCGATCATGCCACCGATCTACATGTCCTCCACCTTTGTTCAAGGTGCTCCCGGGGAAGATAAAGGCTTTGAATACACGCGAGCACACAATCCCAACTTCACTATTTTAGAACAGCAGCTCGCCTCATTAGAAAATGCCAAACACGCCACCGTTTTCTCCTCAGGCATTGGCGCTCTTATGGCCATGGTCACGCTCCTCAAATCCGGTGATAAAGTCCTCGCTATCGACGGCCTCTACGGCGGCACTTACCGGCTCTTTAATCAAGTGCTCAATCGCTTCGGCATCCAATTTGAAGCAATCATTCCTCAATCTCTAAATGAGTTGCAAGAGGCCTTCAAAAGTAAGCAACCACAATGGCTCCTTTTTGAAACACCTACCAATCCGCTGATGGAGATCTTCGACATCGCTGCCTTTGCTAAAGCAGCGAAAGAGCATGGTGTCTTCTCGATAGTCGATAACACCTTCGCAAGCCCTTACTGCCAAAACCCTTTAGAGCTCGGCATCGATCTCGTGTGGCATAGCACCACAAAATACATTGGAGGGCACTCTGATGTCGTTGGGGGGGTCGTCATGACCAACGACGCCAAGATCAAGGAACATCTCGATTTCGCTCGCAAGACCACAGGCGTTAATCCAAGCCCTTTTGACTGCTGGCTTGTCACCCGCGGCGTTAAAACCCTGTCTGTACGAATGGAGCGGCACCAGTCCAATGCTATGGCCATCGCCACTTACCTCTCCAAACATCCAAAAGTAAAAAATGTTCTTTACCCAGGGCTACCTGATCACCCCAAGCACGACATCGCTAAGAAGCAAATGAGAGGCTTTAGCGGCATGCTCTCTGTCGAATTTAACCTCTCCCTAGAAGAAACTAAGAAGCTGATCACATCCTTTAAATACATCTCCCTCGCCGAAAGCCTTGGCGGAGTCGAGTCCCTGGTCAACCACCCAGCCCTAATGACCCACGCCTCCATTCCCAAAGAAGAGCGTGCCAAAATGGGCATTTCCGACGGTCTCGTCCGCTTTTCCATCGGTCTTGAGGATATTGATGACCTTATCGATGATTTTGATAAAGCTCTGTTGCCATATTTAAATTAATCTGTTATACTCCTTATAAAAAAACAATTAAGGAGATAATAAAATGCCAGCACCAGTTAATAACCCTGTAAACATTTTATTTCAAACAGTTGACAATAACAAAACTAAAGCTAAAAAAGCTGCTCAAGAGTTTGTTAGAGAGATCACTATTTTTAAAGATCTACAGAGTCAACTCAACACCCAGTCCATCTACTATGACAAACAAGACAAAAAGCTTAAATCCGGTAAGGCTCCTGGCGGAGAGCAGTACATTGACTCAGCCACTCTTCCTAGATTACAAACTAAAAATTTCGAAGCAAGAGTTCATGACTTTGCCGTCACTGTATTTGCAAAGCAGAATGATGAGAGTCAAGCAGTGGAAGCTTTCCTAAAAACCAATCAAGAAGAAACACAAAAGATGATGCAAGCCATCATCGAAGATAAGTTTGTTACTCAAGAGGAAGAAGTAATACCAGAGGCACCTCAAGTCAACACCGATCCAGCAGCAACTCCTCTTGCCGACGACCACCCTTTAAGAGAACTTCTCATTCAGTTGGGAGAGGTCGAAAACCATCAATTGCACGCCAAAGAATTTTCCCAGCACAATAATATCTCCACTTTTCTAAAGCGCCTCTTCGGAACAGAATCTGATGAAATGAAAAAAGTAAAAGCCTATTTTGACCAAAATCCTTCCCACATAAACGCTGTTGTTAATGCCATTTGTGAAGGAAGAGATCATCTCCGTGCTATCGTAAAAGGACAAAAACCTCTTGAAGCTGACCAAACGCTTAAGTTTGCTAGCACACAACCTAAAAAAACTACACCGATCCAAGCTCCTAAACCAAAGAAAACAACTCCTCCTCCAGTAGTACCTACCCAAGCACCTAAAGTAAAGAAAGCAACTCCACCCCCAATAGTACCTGAATCGCAATCTTCCTGTTCTGTAGGCGGCGGCGGTGGCGGTGGCGGCGGTGGTAGTTCGACACGGGAAACAGCTAGAGCTCCCAAGAAAGAACCCTCCTTTTTTGCCAAGCTACTTACCCCCTTTACCTCTTGCATCAGTTGGGTAAAAGGTCTTTGGAGCAAAATTTTACAGGTGATCTCAAAAGCGCAATAACCTTGACTTTGTTGAAAAAGTCTTTCGGTGATCTTTGAGTAAAAACAGCTCACATTTAAATGCTTGCGCTCTTGCAAATAGCACTTTTGCTATTTACTGCGAACGACAATCATCCAAATCCGGAGCGTTTTTCCGCCAA
>JAJFMB010000048.1 GCA_021772355.1 Chlamydiota bacterium
CTCCTCTGCGCCGCCGACATAGTCGATAACACGATCTTCTAGGGGCTCATAAAAGAGACCGTTGATGGTAAAGTCGCGCCGCATAGCATCCTCTTGATCCATGCAGTAGGTCACGCTTGAGGGGCGCCGCCCATCTAGATAGTCGGCATCCTTTCTGAAAGTCGCCACCTCAAAGGCACTCTCCCCTAGGCGAACGATCACAACGCCAAAAGCCTTTCCGACCGCCTGGCAGTTCTTAAAGAGCTGCATCACCTCTTCAGGCGTGGCACTGGTGGCAATATCGATATCATCACTGGGATGCTTCAAGAGAAGGTCTCTGACGTAGCCTCCCGCATAATAGGCTGTAAAGCCGCTTTTCTTTAGGGCCTCAACAATCTTTTTAGCGTCTCTTTCCATCCAATCTTACTCTATAGTAGACAAATAAAATATTGCCTCCTATGTTATTGAATTTACACTTTAACCCAAAACATGAGGATTCGCTATGAAAAAACGTGATCTCACGAAGCTAGCTCTTCTTGGAATCTGCAGCTCGATGTTCGCATCTGTCAACGCTGACGAGGCCAGCTCGGATTTCCAGATGGAGATCGATAGCCAAACTGTAGCTGCAGCTCACAACTGTGGTGCCAACTCTTGCAACCGCGCTAAAAAATCGAACAACAATGGTAACGATAACGGCAACGGCAAGAAAAACGGCAATGACAACGGCATGCATTACGACAATGGAAACGACAACAGCGATGATATGGAAGCTGGATGTGGCAATGAAAGCGGGATGGATCAGTCCAACAAACATAACCAACCCAACCCAAGCGAAAACCGCTGGGGTCGTTAAAAAACTCTCATTTTTGTTGATGTAATCGAAAAGCTCTCCCGAGAAATTGGGAGAGTTTTTTTTTGGTATGAAAACTTGTAAAAAACGGCTCAGCAGGAATATCGTCTTACATTATGAAGAGAGAGATACCAAGCTTAGGAATCGGTCTGGGACTTAGGCCGTTTCACTTTGATGAGATTTTCTCTAGCTGGCCTGAGGTGGACTGGTTTGAGATCATTAGCGAAAACTTTATGGTCGATGGCGGCAAGCCTATCTCACATCTGGAGAAGATCTTAGAGCGCTACCCCGTTGTTCAGCATGGAGTCAATTTGGCGATCGGCAGCCCCGACCCATTAGACTGGGACTATCTTCATCGCTTAAAGAAGCTGACAAAGCTGACAAAGACGCCCTGGCTCTCAGATCATCTCTGCTGGGGAAGACTCCCAGGAGCGCACTATCACGATCTTCTGCCCCTTCCCTACACCAAAGAGGTGATCAACTACGTCGTTGAGAGAGCAAAAATCATCCAAGATTTCTTGGAGATTCCCTTTGCTTTAGAAAACCTCTCCTCTTACGTCGCCTATATCGACGATGAGATGAGTGAGTGGGAGTTTTATCGTGAGATTGTTGAGCGAGCAGACATCTACATGATGCTCGATGTAAACAATATCTACGTCTCTTCGAGAAACCACAGCTTTGATGTGGAGGATTATATCCGCCAGCTCCCTTACGATCGCATCCTTCAAATTCATTTAGCCGGCCACAGCGATCATGGTGATTATGTCTTAGATACTCACGATAATTATGTGCGTGATGAGGTTTGGAATCTCTATGCCAAAGTGTGGCCTAAGACAAAGCAGGTCTCGACACTTCTCGAATGGGATGACAACTTTATCAGCTTTGAAGAGACCTGGAAAGAGGCTTTGAAGGCCAAAAAGTTCCAAAAGGAGCTTCTCAATGTATGATACAGCTGTCCCAAAGAATCTGAAGCGCACGCAAGAGTGGTTTAGTTCAATTATCTCGATGCCTTTAATTGACTTTCAAACGTTGAGAGAGAGGACGCGGCGCGGCGGCTTGACAGAGGAGGAGTCTAAGCTGATGATCAGGCCAACGGATCGCTTAGCCCCTCATAAACGCATTGAGCTATACGCCCAGCAGTACTGGTGGCGTCTGATCAAAGTGGCTCACGAGGGGTTTCCCACACTGAAGGCACTTTTGGGAGCCGATGAGTTTAACCAGAAGATTTTAGTGCCCTACCTAGATGAGTCTCCACCGACTCACTGGTCTTTGAGTCGGCTTGGTGAGAATCTCCACGAATGGATTTTAGCTAACATGAGAGGTGAAGAGTGGCAGCTCTATAGCGATCTGGCTCTTCTAGATGCGACCTTTAACAGAATCATTCGTGCTGGTGAGCTTCCCTCGATTACAGACCTTAATGTGAGTCAGGAGAAAATTCTCACGACGCCTCTGCTTCTTCAGCCGAAGGTGGCCCTCCTGCGCTTCCCCTATGACATTCTCTCCTTTCGCAGCGCTCTTTTAGATGATAAGCCGAAAGCTAGTCCCCAAAGAGGAGAGGAGCGCTTCTTCATCTTGGCTAGGGGACAAGATTTTCTGATCGGTTGGAAGGAGCTTCTGCGATCGGAGTGGCTTCTCCTTGAGACATTCAAAGTGGCTCAAACTCTCGATAAGAAGATGGAGAGTTTGGAAGAGGTAGACCTTGAGGTCATAGCACCAAATATACAGAGCTGGTTTGGCCAATGGACCTCCAACAACTGGATTACACTTGAGAGCTGATGGGCGCCAGGCAGCATACCTCGCTCTAGTCAACAAAGAGAGCTATGTCGATGATTTTCTCGATCATTGGCAAAAGGCAAGTCAGCCTCCAAAAGAGGAGGCGGCGCTCGCGCGGGCACTGGTTCGCGGTACAGTCAAAATGCGCCGCGCCCTCGATTTTTTAGGAAAAAAGCTAATAGAAGGGGGCAAGCTACCTAAAAAGCGGCGTGAATTAGAGCTCTTACGCCTCTGTCTCTATCAATTTTTCTTCATGGAGCGCATCCCTCTCTATGCGATTGTCGATGAGGGGGTCAAATTGGCAAAGAGGTGGATTTCGAAACCCTTTGCTAAATTTCTCAATCTTTTTTTACGAAAGCTCGAATCAATGGAGTTTTCACTGCCAAAAGGCGGCGATGTTGAGTCCTTAGCGATTCGACTCTCCTATCCCACCCCTTTTGTGGCAAAGGTTTTACAGATCCCAGATGGAGAGACAATTTTAGAGGAGATGAATCGCCCCCCAAAAACAATGCAAAGAGAGATAGGTTCCTTTGAAGTTCATCCTGTAAAGCCAGAAGAGTTGGAGGGACTGTCTAAAGGAAAAAACAGCTACATTCAAAATGTGACGCCTGTCAAATTGATGCGCTATCTTGCTTTGGGAATGAAGAGAGAGCCAAAAACTATTTTGGACCTCGCGAGTGCTCCGGGAGGGAAGCTCCTTTTAGCCCATGACCTTTTCAAAGAGGCTCATCTAACCGCCAACGATGTAAGTGAGCCGAAATTAAAAAAAATAGAGGAGAACCTTACCCGTTTTTCTGTTGAGGCGTATCCTACCTGTTTCGACGCAAGAGAGTATCCCTTAGATAAGAAATTTGACCTCATTATCGCCGATCTGCCCTGCTCCAATAGTGGCGTCTTAGGACGACGCCCCGAGGCGCGCTGGCGCCAGGATGAAAAAGTATGGGCTGATCTTCAAAAATTGCAGCTTGAGAGCCTGTCCCATGCGATCAATCTCCTCAATCCTGACGGGCAGCTGTGGTATCTGACCTGTAGCATCTTGCCAGAGGAAAACGAAAAGGTTATAGAGAAGCTTTTGGAGAAGAGTCATTTAAGCATAGTGCAAGAGCCTCTCACATTTGTTCCAAACGAAGGGGCAGATGGAGGATTTGGAGTCAGTTTTG
>JAJFMB010000049.1 GCA_021772355.1 Chlamydiota bacterium
CAAATTCCCAAATTGGTCGAGGAACGAGCAGGGGTTCCGAAACAGTTGGAGGAGTATAAATCAGAAAATTTTCAATAGGATATTTAACGTTCTCAATTTTTTGAAACGTGCGAGGATCAGTAAAGCGTACTTGAAGAAGAGCCCGTTCAACGATCTCCCCATTCTTATACATTGATTCATAAGACTGATCTCCGGCGACCTCCCGCCAATCTTGATCGTGGATCAAGAAATTCTCAAACTCAATGCGACGCTGCCTGATCTCTTTTTCTGATACCTGGTAGATTTTGCCAAGATCGCGCACTACCTCCTGCTTAAGAATAATAGTGGCTTTCTCATCAAAATAATCAAAGTCTACCTGAGCCACCACATACTTGGGAGCAATGCTATTGATTTCTAAAACTTCGATGCGAACTTCTCTGAAATGAAGAAAAAGAAAAAGACAGACGGCAAAAGCGATGCCGATCATAAGACGCATCGTTAGACTTTTCTCGAAAAACCCCTGTTCCTTAGCGAACTTGAGTTCATTATCATTTTTCAATTTACTGTTATCAACCGGCATTACAGATCTACATTAAATATTGAAAAAACCACCAAAAGCTTCACGTCCCCCTGATTTTCAAGGCTTTGTTGAGTAATATTTACCAGATCATAGCACAAAAACAATTACCCCGAACGACAATCTTTCGAATCCGTCTATTTTTGCTGCAAACCCTAACTAGGCTATCAAAGCCCATTGTTAAACGAAAAATCATATTTGGCAATATTCTTTCTTTTGCATAAAGTTACAATTGATGATACATAAACCCTAAATTAAAGAAAATAATTTATCATATGACAAAAGCAAAAACAGTACTCGTCACCGGTGGCGCAGGGTTTATCGGTTCAAACGTGAACAAACATCTTAACGAAGCCGGCTACAAAACCATCGTATTGGATGATCTCAGCACAGGATGCCGCGAAGCAGTGACACGAGGGGAGCTTATCGTCGGTGATATGGGGAACGTAAGCGATTTAGAACCTATCTTTGAAAAATACAAAATCGATGTTGTCATGCACTTTGCCGCCTCAATTGATGTCGGCGAGTCGGTTAAGGACCCCGCAAAATATTATCACAATAATGTTGTCAAAACTCTTGTCTTGCTTGATACAATGTTGAAACACAAGATAAAATCATTTGTTTTTTCCTCTTCAGCAGCAACTTATGGAGAACCAAAAAACGGTGAAGGAAAACTCTCGGAAGACTCTCCATGCAACCCGGTCAACCCCTATGGTGAAACCAAGCTTATTGTCGAACACATCCTACGTGATTATGCCAAAGCTTACCAACTGAACTCCTGTTCCTTACGCTATTTTAATGCTGCAGGCGGCGACCCTGATGAAGAAGTAAAAAACCGTAAAATTAAAGAGTCCAACCTCATCCCTGTCGTTTTGCACAGCCTGCTTGAACCAAACGGTTCTGTCACGGTGTTCGGTACCGATTACCCCACCCCGGACGGAACTTGCATTCGTGACTACATTCATCTTTACGATCTCAGTTCAGCGCATATTGCTGCGATCGAACATCTTTCTACTCAAGAGGGTGCAACCTTCTACAACCTTGGTAATGGCAACGGTTATAGTGTCCTTGAGGTGATCGCGGCGACAGAAAAAGTCACTAATCGAAAAGTCAATGTCATTCATGGAGATCGAAGAGAGGGGGATCCTCCTGTACTTTTTTCCGATGCTTCAAAGGCGCGTAAAGAATTAGGGTGGAAACCACAATACCCCCAGTTGGAATCCATGATCTCGGATGCATGGAACGCTTACCGTAATCAGTAGTAAAAGAAAATATCCAACTATGAACCCTTGTCAAAATCTTAGCCGCCGATTACACTATTACCATGTCAGAATATCAAGTATTAGCGCGGCGCTATCGCCCGCAAAAATTTTGTGAAGTTTTAGGGCAAGATGCCGTTGTTTCTACACTGAAGAATGCGATCAGATCCGGTCGTCTAGCCCACGCCTATTTGTTTTGCGGCTCGCGCGGAACCGGGAAAACAACCCTTGCTCGAGTCCTGGCCAAAGCTTTGAACTGCCAACAACCTCAAGAAGATCTCGAACCGTGCAATACATGCTCTACGTGCAAGGAAATTACATCGGGACACTCCATGGATGTCCTCGAAATCGATGGAGCCTCTCACCGCGGTATCGATGATATCCGTCAGATTAATGAAACTGTTGGTTACGCGAGCTCCTCCGGAAAATACAAAATTTACATTATTGATGAAGTACACATGCTCACAAAGGAAGCTTTTAACGCTCTCCTCAAAACATTAGAAGAGCCTCCGGAAAGCGTAAAATTTCTCTTTGCCACTACTGAACCGCACAAAGTACTTCCTACCATTCTTAGCCGCTGTCAACGCTTTAACCTCAATCGCATTCCGCTTGATGCCATTATAGACAAGCTGCGTTCGATTAGTAAGGATATGAAAGTTACAGTTGAAGAGGAGGCTTTGCACTTACTGGCCAAACGAGCCGATGGTGGCTTGCGTGATGCCGAGTCACTTCTTGATCAAATTTTTGCTTTTCATGAAGGAGACATCACGGCAGAAACCGTAGCTTCAGTTCTCGGTATGATCACAAAAGATGTCCTCTTTGAACTCGATACAGCAGGAAAAGAAGGTCGTCTTGCATATGCTTTTGAAGCGACGCATAACATCTTCTCTCAGGGCAAAGATTTCGTTCATTTTGTTGAGTGTCTTGTCGAACACTTCCGCAACCTTCTCCTTATAAAAATGTCTGGCAAAGACGCTCCCTATCTTTTACTTTCAGATACAGAGCGGGACTCATACGAAAAATCTGCCACTCTCTACTCCAAAGAGCAGTGCCTCAATCTTCTTGACTATCTGGTCGAAGAGCAAAGTAAAATCCGCTTCGCTCCTTCTCCCAGAATGGCACTTGAGGCAATTCTTCTACATATTATGCGCTCCCACCAACGTCTTCCCATAGAATTTCTTGTACGCAAACTCACAGAGCTAGAAGAGAAACTCGGAGCTCCACCTGAAACGCCTCAAGCAAAAGAGGAACCTTCGGCCGCAAAGAACTCAACACCTGCCCCTCAAGCTAAAGAGGAACCCTCGACTGAAAAATGCACGACACCTGCCCCTCAAGCTAAAGAGAAACCTTCAGCCGTAAAGAACTCAACACCTGCCCCTCAAGCTAAAGAGGAACCCTCGACTGAAAAATGCACGACACC
>JAJFMB010000050.1 GCA_021772355.1 Chlamydiota bacterium
CTGCAATGGGAATGTTGAGAGAAGGGTTTTCTGTAATTGAGATCGGTAAGAAGTTTTGTGTGAATACCTGCTTGAGTTCTTGATGGTTTTTACCGAGAAGTTCTAACTTCATATCATTTGTCTGAATTTGTGAGGTTTGGAAAGCGTTGAGAAAAGCGGCAAGGTGAGAGAGTGCTTGTTGCGTCGGGGGAAGCCAAAACCAAAATTCGTCTTGGTGTGTGTACTGGACACGTTGATCCTTGTACACCTCTTCAGCAGTGGGTATGGTGCTGATCATATGAAGATGGAGGTCAAACTCTTCTTGATGATTTGTCACGTCTTGCGAGCGCATAACCCACTCTTTTTGAATCTCTTTTCGAACATTATGAAAGCTTGAAAAGTTGGGGGAAAATAATTTTGTTTGCCCGACGCGGCAGCAGCCGTTTTGTTCTTTGGTATCACTGAAGAACAGAGAAAAATTTCCATTTTGACACTGTTGTAGAAGTTGTTCGGTCTCTTTTTCTTTGAAATTATAGACAACGTGGTAAAGGGCATAGACTTGAGGGTTTTTTAACAGGAGTTTTGCAGCTTTTTTGGCATAGTGTTCATCTTTGGAGATGCCGTCGAAATTGACAATTTCAACCTCCTTTTTTTCTGTCAGTGTTGTGAGTTGATTGACTAAAGCTGCGACACAGTCAACATCGCGGTTGGTGACTTTAGTTAAAAGGTCCGTGTCATCTAAAATTGCGTGAAGAAAGCAGAGGTATTCTGCATATTCACGGTCGGGGTGGATAAAATATTTTTGGTCCGATTGAGAAGCGATTCTCCGCTTTAAGATCCGTTGGAAAAGGCGATTTTCGGAGGTTGTCAGTGGCGATTTTTGGCTCATTGTTATTGTTGCTTCCTCGAGTTTTTCTGAGGAAATGCCACTTAAACTATAGCGTTGATTAAGTATGAGGGCTTGCTCGGCAATGAGGACATTGCACGATTGAGCATCGCCAATAATCGCAAGTGGTGTCGATGTTGTTGAAAGAGATGTTTTGTGGTGGTCAACGACACTAATTACAGAAAGTGAAGGTGACATTTTGACTTCATCAAGGTTGCAAAAATCCCTGAAGGTGACAGTCCCCAATACAGGTTTTCTCAGTTCGTTGGCAAAGACAACTCCTATCGGGAAAAAACAGTGCTCTTTTTCCTGAATTACGACGGTGAGATAGCTATAGTTTTTCATCTTGAGTCTTATATCGTCCAAGTCACTGTAAATGGTCACAAATTCGGGATGGTAACCCAAAACATGTTGTTTGATCTGCATGGCAACATCTAAACGCTCCACGTAAGCTCGAATTCGGTGTATGACGTGATCGAGTTCATTGATAAGTGTCTGAAGCTTTGCAAAAATTAGAGGGCGGTCCTCTTTTAGATTACCATCATTATCGAAAAGATCTGATTCCCCCAGTTTCATTATCCGTTCTATAAAGAGCAAAAAATCGTTTTCCCCTAAGTGGGTTAAGCTTTGGGCGATTCCAGCAAATGAAGTTTGTATGCCTTGAGGTAGTTGAAAAATGTGTTGGAGAAATGCTTCTAGAGCTTGTTTTTGAGAAGAAGAAAACTCTCGAACCGGCGCACAATCTTTTAAGTTTTGGTTGAAGATCTTTTTTAGGAAAGCAGGGATCTCACTTGCCGATAAATGAGTTTGGGTAAATAGCGAGATAAGGTGTGTGTGCACGTTGTTTTCAAACCAGTGAAAAATCGTTTTGATGAGTATGATTACCTGTCTTACCATTTCAACGTCTGAACTGCGCCAATCTCCCTGGTAGTTACCTGATTGATCTACAAAGATGATCGCTTTGTTGCCAAATCCGTGATCGATTGTATTGATTGAGGTCGCTGGAAGATGGTGGAATACCCTCTCCTGGGTTACAAGATCCATAGCTGTCAACGTTAGAGTTTTAGTGGTACGAGCGATACCTTGAAAAACAGACTCTCCAAAAACTTCCCGCATAATTTGCATCACCGGTGAGGTGGGTGGCCCTTCCGGTAAGCTCCATAAGTGGAGACCGCTGCATACTTGTGCCGCAAAGGCATCAATCCAGCCCCAAAATGAGGCGATCGTTGTGTCTACGTCGGGGGATAGGTGGGCTGCGACAAAATGGGTCCCTTCAAAGACTTTATTCATGCCGATGGGGAAAAAAGCTTGGTAGTCCTCTCTTGGAATAAGTTTTCCAGCGATTTTTCCACTTACGCTCCACATCTCTTCAGGTGAAAGCTTTGAAAATTGGTTCATCCAAAATTCAAAGAGTGCCAAATGGTAGAGCTCTTTGAGAAGATTGCGCTGATTGACAAGGGAGATAAAGTCCAATATTGCTGGAAGAAGAAAGGATTTTTGAGGCGCAGCTGTGATAAGTTTAAGTAGTTTTTCGTTGATTTTGTAAAACTTTTGACGCTCCAGAAGATTCTTAAATTCATCAGAATCAAAATCATCCATAATTTTCTCCACGCCATTAAAGCGCTTCGAAGAAAAATGGTAGGCACCTAAAAGTGAGTCTGCGTTCGGATTTGACACGATAAACCTCTCCACTTCCATTATTAAAGAAAAGTTTAGAGATCTGTAAAGAGAAAAACGGACTGAGCAGGATTCGAACCTGCGACCACCCGCTTAGAAGGCGGGTGCTCTATCCGCTGAGCTATCAGTCCATAGATTTAGAGATATCTTAGCCTGCAAGCTTCTAAAATTCAAGCTAATCTATCCAATACGGGGTGTCTTGCATAAAAAAATTCCGAAAATTTATGCATAAATAGCTCAATTTCAATTGATTTGTAAAACTGGACTGAAAATAGCAGAAATTTTAATCATACTTTTTCCACAAAATCCTTTTCCCCCCTTTTTCCTGGAAGAATAATGCATATAAGAGGTATAATTTATCATTTAAAATGATGGAAATATACGTTGCGCTAGGGGGAAATATCGGTGATACCGAACAGGTTTTTCATCGCGCTTTGCAGATGATCGCCAGTTTGGATCAGGTGAGTGATTTGATATGCTCAAGATATTATCGGACTAAAGCAGTGAGTGATCTTCCTCAAAGAGATTATTTGAATGCTGTGTGCCGGTTCCAAACTAGTTTGGATGTATGGGTACTTTGGGAGTTGTTGCAGAATATTGAGTCTGCATTGGGCAAGAAGCCAAAGCCTAAAAATGTTCCACGGGTTCTAGATTTAGATTTTTTGTTTTACGGAGATTTGAAATTGGTAACACCAGAACTTACTCTACCCCATCCTTTATGGAAAGAGCGATCTTTTGTGCTAGAACCACTTAGAGAGTTAGGGTGTCGGCATCTAGATGAAATAACCAAAACTGTTGAGATATGATTATGCAGAAAGTACCAGTAAAGGATTTTTTTATCGGCGAGGGGGAACCTTTAGTCTTGATATCGGGGCCTTGCGTTATCGAAAGCGAAGAGCACTGTTTGCGCGTTGCTGAGTTGCTAAAGCAAATAGTGGGGGAAAGGCGTATAAATTTAATTTTTAAATCAAGCTATGACAAGGCAAACCGAACATCGATCCAGTCTTTTCGAGGCCCGGGTCTTGAAGAGGGATTGCGCATCTTAGAGAAAGTAAAAAATGAATTTGATTTACCTGTAGTTACAGATGTTCACTCTCCTGAGCATGCTTTAGCGGCAGGCAGTGTGTGTGATATGGTTCAAATTCCCGCATTTTTATGTCGACAAACCGATATTGTGATCGCTGCTGGCCAATCTGGAGCGGTTGTCTCTGTGAAGAAAGGGCAATTTATGGCTCCTTGGGATATGGAAAATGTGGTAGAAAAGATTCGTTCGACCGGCAATGAGAAGATTCTGCTTATGGAGCGAGGAGCGACCTTTGGTTATAACAATTTGGTTAGTGATATGCGCTCGATCCCGATAATGCAGGGCTTTGGATATCCAGTTTGTTTCGATGCCACACATTCGGTGCAATTGCCGGGGGGTCAAGGGCAAGCTTCTGGCGGGCAGCGAGAATTTATCCCTGTATTAGCAAAAGCTGCGATTGCGGCGGGGGCTAACTGCTTGTTTATGGAATCTCATCCGGAACCTGCAAAAGCAAAAAGTGATGCGGCATGTGTTATGGATCTGCAAAAACTGTCTGGCTTGCTTGTACAGCTCGAGCAACTGTATGCTTTATGTCAACATTGGGGAGAGTAGGTGGTGCTTTTTCGTTCATCAGTTTTTAAAAAGCAAACCTTGTTCGGATCAATTGTCTTGGTTCTTAGTACGCTTGCTGTTGTGGCTTTCCTGTTTTCTACCAGCGCTCGTGATGAAGCCCAATACGTGGATCTTATGAGTAAAAGGACGGAAAAAACCAAAGACTCTTATTTTGGAAAGCAGATCAGAGAACATGTGACAAGAGATATCTATTTTACAAATGTTGATGGACAACGCCTTATGATGCGCTTGCGCAGTAAGGGAACGGAGTTAATTTTTGATAAAAAACGGGGAGGGCAGGGGCTTGTTGAACACATTCAAGGTCTTAAGGCAATGATGCAGGAACAGCTCTATTACCAACTTAAAGATGGAAGAGAGATCTTATGTCTCGCTGATGGACGGTGGGTCAACCGCCTTGATCAATCGCCTGTTACAGATATTAACTGGGAAGGGGTAAAGTCAAAACAAGTGGTGCGTTATTTAGAAGCAGATAACGGTCAATTTTTAGAAAAATCCGGAGAATTTTCAGGAAAACAGGTTAAGTTGTTTAAGTTGTCTTTACTGGGTCATCAATGTCGCGATACTTTTTCATGCCGAAATCCTTTATTGGAGGGAGTGTGTGATGCCGTTACTTTTTCATTTTTAAACAAACAATTGAATTTTTCAGCAGATGGTGTTCATGCAGTCATACATAAGAAAAAATAAAGTACTGAAATTGGGCGTGGCTTTAATGGCTTGTGCTTTTGGCTTATATGCGGATTTTACCGACGAGGTAGTGATCGATTCCGGTCATGTTGAGTGCAAAAAAGGTGATCTTGTTTTTACTGAAAATGTGTCTTTTGAATCGAGCATTGGTCACTTAGCAGCGAATGAAGTGAAAATTCGAAGCACATCAGATCAGGGTGGATCAGAGATAGACCATATTCAAATGAGAGACCATGTTTCGATTGCGCTCAAAGATATGGGTACTTTGCAATGCGAAAAAGCTGATGTGCACCTGTCCTCTTTAAGTGTTTTTCTGCAGGGAGAAGAAGATTATGTGACTTACCATGATGGTAAAAAGTCCCCTTGCCGCATTCAAGCAAAAAATATGGCCATTGAATTAGGTAGAGGAGACCATCCGCTTGAAAAAAATGTATTTTTAAAATTCATGAATGCCGAACACGAAGTGAGTTTTGATTATCACCAGGATCTTGTGATTAGAGCCGACCAGGCTCTTTACCAGATAAATGAAGAGAGAAGTAATGGAGGAGTGCCTCTCCAACTTAGTGGGGTGTTGTTACTGAAGCGTTTGAACGATGAAGGGCAATGTCAAATGGTAAGTTCTCAAGGAGATTGTGTAAATGCGGATCAAGTGAGTTTTGATCTTGAAAAGAAACAACTTTATATTCACCGTCCTGAGGGGTATATGTGTGTCGATCGAAAAGGAAAAACTCAGGAGAAGGTGGAGTTTAGTGCCGGTGCACTGTTTTGGGATCGCATCAAGAGAAAGTTTATGCTTCGAGATCGCATTCATGCTGTTTTTGAGGATATCGGTCAGTTTACGACTGAGGATGAAATGCTGCTGACTTATGATGAGGTTAACGGAAAAAAAAGAATCCAAAATTTCGAGTGCCTTGGAGAAACTCTTTTGACTGTGCTAGACCAGAAAAAAAACTTTGATTGCACCTTCGCATGTTACGGCATGATGAAGTTTGACAAAAGAAATGGACAGATCACAATGAAAAGTCCAAAGGATGTCCATGGTAAGGTTCTAGAAGGTAAACAGGTTTTTCTAAGAGACGGCATCGCTAAGATTTCAGCTGATAAAGTGAAGCTTTTCTATGAGTGGGTGGAAGATAAGAAGGTTTTAGATAAGGTTCTTCTTGAAGGCGATGTGCATTTGATAAACCGTTTGACCACTTTTACGGAGGAAGAAGGGCCGCTTCAGTTTGCTCTTGCTGATGTTATCGAGTATATTCCTAAGACCAAAGAGTTGAATTTACTCTCTTCAGGTAAGCATCGCGTGCTGTTTCTTGACCGCGTCAATCATATCCAGATCAGTGCTCCTGCATTGCGGATTAAACGGAGTACTCCGGCGCAAAAGGGGTATATTCAGGGAGTTGGGGATGTGCGCTTTAGCTTTGTCAAACAAGAAGTGGAATTAATGAAACATTCCTTCACAGCTTCTGAGGAGAGTATTGATCAATCATGAGTAATTCCAAGCCTGTATTACGTGTGGAGAAACTTATTAAAAATTATGGAGATAGACGTGTTGTCGATGAGCTTTCGTTTCATGTCAATCAGGGAGAAGTTGTTGGTTTATTAGGGCCAAATGGTGCCGGTAAGACAACTGCATTTTATATGACGATCGGGCTGATACGTCCAGATAAAGGTAAAGTGATTTTTAATGAAACTGATGTAACCCAATTTCCTATGCATAAGCGGGCCCGGATGGGGATGGGGTATTTAGCGCAGGAGCCCTCAGTGTTTCGTCATTTGAGTGTCGAGGATAATATTTTATGCATTTTGGAAACATTATCATTATCGCGCGCAGAGAAAAAAGAGCGTTTGGAAGAATTACTCGAAGAATTAAAATTAACACCTCATGCCAAGAAAAAAGCGATCACTTTATCAGGTGGTGAGCGGCGACGTCTTGAGATAACGAGAGCATTAGTTACAAATCCAACCTTTCTTCTTCTAGATGAGCCTTTTGCAAACATCGATCCAATTTCTGTTAACGAGCTTAAAGAGATGATACGGCATCTGTGTGAGAAAAATATTAGTGTTTTGATCACCGATCACAATGCAAGAGAGATCTTTTCTGTTGCCGACCGCAGCTATTTAGTTCGGGAAGGACGTGTAGCACTTTCCGGAACAGTGGAAGAGCTAGTTAATAGTCCGGAAGCGCGTATGACTTACTTGGGTTCTGATTTTCGATTGTAAATCTCGTCGTCGCCAAAGAAAAAGTGAATTTCCTTCTCGGCATTTTCAACACTATCAGATCCGTGTACAGCGTTGCGGTCGAGACTTGTACCCCATTTAGCTCGAATCGTGCCGGAAGCTGCTTTCTTTGGGTCTGTGGCGCCGATGATGTCTCTGTGTTTTTGAACGGCATTTTTGCCTTGAAGAACAAGTGCGACAACAGGACCTGAACTTAGATAGTCGGTAAGATCGTTATAAAAGGGGCGCTCTTTGTGAACAGCGTAAAACTGTTTCGCCTCATCTTTGGTGGGATGGACCATTTTTAATGCTGCCACTTGTAACCCTTCTCGTTCGTAATGTGCAATGATATTTCCAATGTGATTGGAGGCAACGGCTTCAGGCTTGATGAGTGCTAATGTGCGCTCCGGCAAGTCGGTATTAGTGTTGGCTGCTAGGTATAAGGGAATAAGAAGGCAGATGATGAGGAGAGATATTTTTTTCATTGTAAGGTTCCTTGTAAAAATTTGTTAATAGAAGTTTTCCGTGATCCGTCAGGACGGATTCGGGGTGAAATTGGACGCTTTCAATATTTATTGTTTTGTGTCGAAGTCCCATAATTTCACCACAAGAGGTTTCGGCACTCACTTCGAGATGTGGCGGAAGAGTTTCTTTGTCTACAATGAGTGAGTGGTAGCGAGTGGCGCAAAATCCTTGAGGAAGCGCCTTAAAAATTCCTTTCCCGTCATGGTAAATGCTGCTGGTTTTACCATGCATCGGTCTTTTAGCGTGTATCGTGCGGCCACCGTAGGTTTCTGCTATGCATTGGTGTCCTAAGCATACGCCAAGAATGGGAATATGCCCTCCAAAACGATGGATTAATTCGAGTGAAAGTGTGGCGTCACAAGGTTTTCCCGGTCCAGGTCCTATGACGAGATGCGTGGGAGGTTTTTGCGGAAAGTATTTATTTAAATTTTGCCGATGTTTGATGACACAAACATCGGCGTCTAGTGATTGAAAGTACTGGACGAGATTGTATGTAAACGAATCTAAATTATCGATCAGTAAGATCATCTTGTACGTTTTAGAATTTCCTCTTGGGTAAAGAAAAAGGGAATTTCAAAACCTGCTGTTTCAGGAGAGTCAGAACCATGTACAGCGTTTTCTTCGATACTACTTGCAAAGTCTGCACGAATAGTTCCAGGTGCTGCTTCCGAAGGATTGGTTGCGCCCATGATTTCTCGGTTTTGTAAAATAGCATCTTCTCCTTCTAATACCATAGCTAGAACAGGACCTGTCGTCATAAACTGGACCAGTTCACCGTAAAAGGGACGTTCTTTGTGAACAGCGTAAAATTGCTCTGCCTGTTCTTTGGAGAGGTGAAGCATCTTAGCAGCAACGATATTTAAACCTTTTTTTTCAAGGCGGGCGATGATATCTCCAATATTATTTTTTCCTACAGCATCGGGTTTGATAATAGATAGTGTTTGTTGTACTGTCATAGTGTTTTTCTCCTAAACATATTTTGGATCAGTCCTTCCTGTTTGCACCCTTTTTTAAGGGTCTTACATGAATAAGACTGACTATCGATTTTAAATGGTAAAGGTTATCATAGTTATGACTTGTTTTCTAATGAAAAATCTGTAAAATATAGCCCTATGAAAGTTCCTTATAGTTGGATTCAAGAATTTCTCGATATTGATCTATCTCCTGTCCAAGTGGAGAAACTTCTCACAATGGCCGGTCTAGAGGTAGAGGGCATTGAGGGTGTTGGTCAAGATTTTTCTGACGTTATCGTTGTGAAAGTTATTCAGGTTGACCCCCATCCGGATGCCGATAAGTTGTGCGTTGCAACAGTTTTTGATGGCGAACAGCGCTATCAAATTGTCTGCGGCGATCCCAAATGCCGCGTAGGTATGAGAACAGCCTTGGCGAAGGTGGGAGCGCGTCTAAAGAGCGCAGAGGGAGAGGTCTTTAAAATTCGTAAAACCAAGCTAAGGGGTGTCGAATCGTTTGGGATGCTCTGCTCTGGCAAA
>JAJFMB010000006.1 GCA_021772355.1 Chlamydiota bacterium
TCCTTTCTTACAATTGGTTGTTCTACTGGAGATTCTTCGTTAGCTTCATAGGAGAGGGGGCGATTTCTTTCATCTTCGAGTTGTTTTTCCAAGATCTTGAGGCGATCTTTTTGCATTTCCATTTCAGCGAGAAGTTCAGCATTTTTATTTTGCCACTCTTCGGATGATTCTTTTGTTTTAAACTCCAAGTAAGCCGCTTTTTGCTCTAAGTAGTGCTCTTGAATGAGAGTTTGGAGTTCTTTAGCTCTTTTAACGTGTTCCGGAAAATCTGCATAACTTTGGACAAGTTCATCAATTTTAGCCGTAATGGAGTCAAGTTCGATGTCGTTAAAAGGCTTTTGGATCTCCTCTTGACTCATTTGGTATGTGGAATTGAGCAGGTGATTGACCTCTTTAAGCCGTTTTTCCATCTTGGCAAGGTAGTTAGTATCTCCGACATTATCGATGTAGTCTTTGTAAATGTAAAATACAACGGAATCAGGTGGGTTGATCTCAAGCCATTTGTTATTATCAGAACAGATGCTTCCTTCAACACGATCGCCGGAATTAAGTTGAGTGATTACCGGAGATTCTAAGTTTGGTTGCAGGCGAATATTGACGCGAGTTCCTTCGACAGTGTTATCGAGAACAAAAGTGCGGAAGACATACGCTTTGATATCATGCTGAGGTTTAACAGCATAAAATTCTTCGGTCTCTCCGACAACGATAAGGAGTTCTCCCTTGGGAAGCTCTCGCACTACCGGGCTTTCGAGGTTATCATTTAAACGCATCCGCACTTTGCTGCGCACCACTTTTCCGGTAAACGCTTCGAATGGTTGATCACCTTGGTTCTCTTGGGCTCCGAGATGAAAAGCAATTAATAGAAAAAGTGTAGACAAAAATAGACGCATGATAGACTCCTCTAGGATAACATGTCTATCTTACTGCAAGCATCCGTTTTTGACAAGGAACTTGCGCTCTTGTAAATAGCATTTTGGCTATTTGCTACGAATGACAATCATCCAAGTCTGGCGCGTTTTTCCTCAAAATCCTCTAGGAAATATTTTTTCAACAAAGCCATCTTTGATTATGTCTGAATCCGTTACCGTAACTTAAAAAATCATTTAGACTTTTGGTAAACGGGTTTAATCAGCCAGATAGCAATAGCTATGAAAACGCCTGTGAGCAACAGATTAAGTGCTAAGCTAAGAGCTGCGATTTTAATGGCATTAACGTGCAGATTATAGCTGATGGCAACTAAGAGTACGCCGGCCCCCACTTCTCCTCGAGGAAACATTGCGACGCTAAGAGCAAGTCGTTCACGCAGAGTGGCTTCTTTTTTGTAGCAGAATGCGGGATACATCTTTCCTAAATTTGATAGAAGGGTCAAGGCGAGAACGTTGCCGATTGTGGGGAGAATGAAAAAAGAATCAAAATCTATCTTTGGCAGTGAGCATCCAACTAAAAACATAAATAAATTTTTTACGATGATGTCAATGAAGCGAGAAGATGTATCAACAGGTTCTAAGTAATCAAATTGGTGTGGGTGTGTCTTTGGGTAATGGGGCTCATGGGGGTTGTATAACATTGCTCCAAATGCAAACGCGGGAAGCAACACTTCCAAAGGAATCTCGGTAGTGTGTTCAAAAATATAGCAGAGATACACAATGATGATGCCATAGATGAGCAGCCAACCATCTTTTGTCGGTAACTTTAGCTGATGCAAATAGCGATACGAGATATAAAGAATAAAGAGGATAATTGCGATAAGCAGAAACGCTTCTAATTTAAATCCTACGAACATCACTTGCAGGGGAATCATCAGTAAGATGGTATCGAGATCATCGAAAATGGCTAAGATACGGGCCTTCTTAAAAAACCAAGTAGCCGCGAGTCCTGCGGCAGAGAGCATAGCAAATAAAACCCCGGCGGAAGTGGGAGCTGCAAATCGACCTACCAACAGAGATTCTTGTATATCAGAGCCGAGAACAAAATAAAAATAAAGAGCGCAGAAAATCCATGGGAACGTTGCGGCAGTCACTGCTACGAGATAGTCATAGACGTAGGGTCTAAGATTTTTTTTATCGATAACAAATTCAAGTCCCACCTCCATCATGATATAGGCAAGGCACGTCATGGTAATGACATGCAGCGGGATAGAGATGTGACTGAAAGGGATAACGAGGTCTGTTAAAGGGATGGGGAAATCGATAAATCTGACATGGAAGTGCTCAAGATTAAAGAGCTGAGAAACAATGATGCCAGCTATCAGTAGTAGGCTGTAAGTAAGAATTTTCCACATGTTAATACATTTAACATTTTTAGATATTTCTTAATAGATAGAATGAAAGCGCCATCACAATAGTAGGAAAAAGAGCGGCTAAAAATAGACCAATGGCAGAGATCCCATCTTTGAAATGTCGGCTAAGAAGAGCGTAACCTGAAAGGTTGGGAGCATTGGCAATCACAGTCAATCCACCTCCAGTGACAGCACCAGCCATGACGGCATATTTTAATGATTCGGTAAATCCGGGTGTCAACGAGGCGAGGAAAGTGATTTCTGCGTTGTCATTAAAGGCTGTTAAAATGATGCACAAGATCATCAAGATTTCACTTGAAGCGCGTTCTAAAATTGGAGACATCCACCACGATTGCAGGGTACCATGGACAATCAATCCGGCTAAGAAAAATCCAACGAGTAAAGGGGTTTTAAGGTTCAGTTGATTCTGGTAGGGAGCTGTGGCGGTGAAAATTCCTAAGTAGAGAAGGAAAGAGCCTATAAAAATAATAGGGATATTGGCATGCACGACAATCCAAGCGAGAAAAAAAACATGCACGAGGCAAACCCAAAAGGGAATTGGCTTCTCTCCTTGGTCGTTGTGGTTGTCATGTTGGGATGACATTTGTTTTTTCTGGTCCAATAAATTAAGTTCGTTGCGAAAATAGAAATAGTAGGCAGCGTTTGCAATGACAATTCCAATGGCTGCTTTCCATCCAAAGTGGGAAAACATATAGAAGGAGCTCCATTCCCATGGACGGCTGACCATTAGAACGGGAGGCGCGGCAAAATTCGTAAGGACACCTCCTACTGAAATATTAGTAAAGAGCAGTCCAAGGGTAGCATATGCGCATTGAGGGCTTGGTTTGTAAAGATAGATTTGGTTGCTAAGTAAAATTGCGCTAATTGTCATTGCTGCGGGTTCGGTAATAAATGACCCTAATAAAGGGCCAATGGTCAAAATAGTAAACCACCACGATTTTACGGTTTGTCCACCAATCGAGGAGATTTGACGCATGCATTCTTCGGCGAGCTTGATGATTGGTTTAGTGGAAGAAATTGCCATAATCACAAAGACAAACATGGGCTCTGTATAATTGCGGCCATTTAAATAAGCTATTGAAGTGCGCCAGTCATACATGCAGGTCATAGTGATAATAAGAGGAATAACCCATAATCCAAAAATAACTTCCACTTCACCCATAAAACGCAGAATTTCTACCCAAAAGGTGTCAGGTGGTTCAATGTTTTTAGCAACGTTGCGCTTGCGCAGACGATTCGCTAGAGATGTGAACCAGTGAGCACAAAAGATGTGGACCAGCGTGAGTAAAAATATGATAAGAGCAGCTAAGTTGAAGGGTTGTAGGGTAATGCGGTGTTTGATTTGACTCCAAAATCCCGAAAGATCGTGGTCATGGTACCCTAGGGGAGATAAAATAAGAGGATGTGCTAAGTGATCGTGTTGCGTGTAGCGACTGGCCATATAGAGCATTTGCGAGGCTAAAATGACAACGGCGAGGTAGAAAAATGTGAGAAGAATCGTTTTTTTTCGTGTCATATTATTTGAGTGGTAAATTTTAAATAAAGCTATAACAAATGTACATTATAGCGGTAGGTATAAGTGCTGCAATAAAAACTTTTCCAAGATCGATCTGATAGTTAAAATACCGTTTTAGAAGTGATACAGCGACAATGTTTGTGCTGTTTGCAATGATTGTTAGGCCGCCTCCTATCATTGTCGAGGAGAAAAGGATTTGTTTTGAAGATTCTGATAGGTTCGGTATTTTTGTTAAAATATACGCCATAGTTGTATTGGGGACAAAAGCACTGAATAAAGTCATCGCAGATCCAGCAAAAAAATCGGAAAGACCTTGCACAATAGGTCCTATCCACCACACTTGTAGTCCCCCTATTAAAATTGTGGAGGCGATAAAAAACCCTACCATGATCGGATCTCGCAATGTCATAAATTTTTGGTAGGGTGCCGTTGCTTGGTAAAACCCTAAGAAAAGAACAAAGGAACCAAGAGCTATCACTGGATTTGTATTATTCACAATCAGCCATATAAGTACCAAAACGTGTGTGGCGATGATCCATTTGGGCATGTTGTGTTCTTCGCCTTGTTCGCTTGCCCATGCGTACTGCGTCCCTTCTGCATCGAGATGCTTAAAATCCTTTCTTAAGAATAGAAAATAGACAAGGTTGCATAAAAGAATTCCCACAAATGCCTTCCACCCAAACGTCGTAAAAAGATACATGGAATCCCACCCCCACGGCTTGGCAGCAATTGAAACAGAGGATGTAGCGAAATTTGTTAGCATTCCCCCTACAGATACATTGACAAACAGCAAACCTATCGTTGCGTATGCAAGACGTGATGAGGGATGAAATTTGAAAAAATACTTTCCTAACAAAATCGCCGTAATTGCTATCGCAACTGTTTCCTTAATTAATGAACCAAGCAAAGGTCCTGTGGTCATGATCACGAACCACCAGGTAGTAGGAGTGTCTTTAAAGATCCGAATG
>JAJFMB010000051.1 GCA_021772355.1 Chlamydiota bacterium
CTTTTTCGGCTTTCCGGGAAAAATGTCCGGAAGCGTATGGGTGGGGTCGAATCCAACAGTTGTGCGTGAAAGCTTAAGTAAAATGAATCAGGACGCAGGTTTAACGTCTATTGATGGCTACACGCAGGCGACAAAACTTGCCCAGTTCAATATCTCTCCTGAAATCAAGCGTGTGCAGATTGATGCGATTGCGACAAATGATTTAGGTAACAACGTCGGCACTATTGAAACCATCCAAAAACAGTTTGGGATGTGGAATTCCGCAACAGATGCGAAGGCAACTCTAGGGGAGCTTTCTCCTGATCAATTGCAAAGCTTTGTGACGACATCAGTTCCCGAAGGGGGCTTGGGCTTAAATGTTGGTGCCTATGAAGATGCCTATCACTTCTCTGCGTTAAATTTTGGTCTCGGGGATAATAGCGATTGGGGATTCTTTTTAGGGAATAAACTTGGTTGTATTGGAGAAACTTCAGGTCTAGCTTGTCTTCTGGGCGCTCTTTTACTTATTTGGACAGGCGTTGGTTCATGGAGAACGATGGTTGCGATGGGTATTGGAGCTTATTTTACAGCCTTGCTATTTCAAATAGGAGCTATGTTCTTAGGCAGCGATGGTGGTGCATGGAATCCGGCAACATTTGCGTTTCCGGCGTATAAGCACTTGTTATTGGGTGGATTGGCATTTGGGCTTGTTTTTATGGTGACTGACCCGGTTTCATCGGCTGATACGAAGCTTGGAAAATGGCTCTATGGACTTCTTTGCGGTTTTTTAACGATCATCATACGGGTGATGAACCCTGCCTATCCGGAAGGTGTCATGTTGGCAATCCTGCTAGGTAATGTGTTTGCACCGCTGTTTGATTACTATGCGGCTAAATATCAACGAAAAAAGGGAGTTAAGCGTGTCGGAAGAGTCGCCACAACGTAGTTCACAATCGAACAGTGTACGTACCATTATCTTTATGGTCGTACTTAGTTTTATTTGCGCACTTATCCTTTCTGTTCTGGCAAGTGTGTTAGCAAAACCGCAAGAAGTTGCAAAAGAATTAGATCGCAGTCGTCAGCTCCTTATTTCGGCAAAAATCTTTGATTACGGCGGCTATTTTCTTCTGCCTGGAAAGGACGGGGATTACGTTCCTGCAAAATATGTAAGCCAGGGAATGCTAGAACCTGCATCTAAGCAAGATTTTGCAACCGGAAGCGATATTCTCGAAGTGACGGAGTGGCGTTTGCGTCCACTCTTTATCGATAAGAAAGGAAATATCAAAACTGCTGAAGAAGCTAAGATAAATCTCGATGAATACATCTCAACGTGGAAAAAAGAGGGGTTTTACAAAGCTCCCGAGATGCTCGTCTATGAGATTTTACCTAATCCCGAACCTGGTGAAACGAAGCAAGACCTCGATAAGGAGCCCGCAAAGGGATATGTCTTCCCGGTGAATGGATTCGGACTTTGGGATGCTATCTATGGTTATATAGCCGTTCAAACTGATGGCAACACTGTAATTGGCATAGCCTGGTATGACCAGAAAGAAACGCCGGGATTGGGAGCAAATATTTCCGAGGCGGATTGGCAAAGTTATTTTCCAGGTAAACATATTTTCCAAGAAAGTCCTGATGGAAAAACCAATTTTAAATCCGCTCCACTCGGAATTACCGTCGTTAAAGGAAAAGTTTCCGAGGTGTATGGAGATAGTCCAAAGTCAAAAAGTGCTGTCGATGGGATGGCAGGTGCTACTCTAACCGGTAATGGGGTTACCGAAGCGTATCGTGATTCTCTTGGACCTTATCGCCCTTTTTTGATAAAAGTGCATCAAGAGTGGGAAGAAGAAAGTAAGGGGGCGTCGAAATGAGCGGTCAAAAAGTTTCAGCTGCGTCATATTTCACAACACAATTGTGGAGCAGCAACCAAATTCTCGTTGCGGTATTGGGGATTTGTTCTGCTTTAGGCGTCACGAACCGCTTGTCGGTCTCGCTGACTATGGGAATATCTGTTACCTTTGTGGTAGCGTTTTCCTCATACTTTGTTTCGCTACTGCGTCATGTCACACCGGACAGTGTACGCATGATCACGCAATTAGCGATTATTTCTGTTTTTGTGATCATCATTGACCAACTATTAAAAGCCTATCTGTTTAGCCTATCGAAAGTTTTGAGTGTTTTTGTGGGGTTAATCATCACTAACTGCTTGGTAATGGGACGTGCTGAAGGGATGGCAAAAAACGTAGCTCCTATTCCCGCCTTTATGGATGGGCTCGGGGCAGGGTTAGGTTATGCTATCGTCATTTGTATTGTCGGAGGTGTTCGGGAGTTCTTTGGATTTGGACAGTTGTTCGGTTATCAGATTATTCCGCAAGGTTGGTATGCGACTGCTGAATTCCCCAACGCTTATGAAAATTTCTCTCTAATGGTCAGCCCACCTGCTGCATTTTTTATCATTGGGGCAATGATCGGTATTTTTAATATTTTGCACAAAAAGACATAACAACCTCTGGAGCATAACACCATGTGGATGGGAAATTACGAGCCAATCAACCTTTTTGGAATGTTGATTCAAGCAACGTTCATTGAGAACTTTTTGCTCGCCAACTTTTTAGGGATGTGTACCTATCTCGCTTGTTCTACAAAGCTTAAAACAGCTAATGGACTGGGTGTTGCGGTAGTCTTTGTCTTAACCGTGGCAGGAGTTCTTAACTGGCTTGTTCATGCGTTTATTACTGGTGAAAATGCCCTCTCTTGGATGAGCGTATTTGGAATCAATGCCAAAGGGGTTAACTTAAACTTCCTTGAGTTTTTGCTCTTTATTTCGGTCATTGCAGCTTTTGTGCAAATTCTAGAGATTGTTATCGAACGTTTTTCTCCGGCGCTCTATCTTTCACTTGGCTTGTATCTACCCTTAATAGCAGTTAACTGCGCTATCTTAGGTGCTTGCCTTTTTGCTGTGACTAGAGACTATCCCTTTGTTCCAAACTTCTTTTATGTATTAGGATCCGGTCTTGGTTGGTGGCTGGCAATTGCTCTAATGGCCGCAATCCGGGAAAAGCTCGCCGTCGCTAATGTGATCCCAGCCCTTCGTGGAATGGGCATTACATTCATTATGACAGGTCTTATGTCGATGGCATTCCAAGGCTTTGTCGGCATCCGCCTTGCTAATCCTTCCGGGAACCCTCCCGAAGTTTTCCACGACGAGCCTGTGGCAATTGTGGAGACCATACCGGAAACAGTTAAGTCCATCTAGTTATCGCCAGAAAGTGTGGAAAAAGTAGTAGACTCACAAGTGTGCTATTTAAACCATATTTGCGGGGTCAAGAATCGTGCCTGAGGCATCTTCGGGGCTTGCAATTGGGGTTTTGTACCAGAGGTTAAGCTCGGAGTTTAGCCAAGATTCAATGCCGGCAAAGCCCAACCGTCTTATAAAGTCCCTATCGTAAAGCTTTTTAGTCTGGTTGTGTAGAGTGGTTTTTTTCCGGGTTGGTCGAAATTAATGTCGATCTCTTCATCGTAGATACTCTTTTTACCCGATTAATCATCGAGTTGACGCTGGTATTTTATTGTTTATGACCGATCAACACCAAACGGTTCGTTATATTGAATAGAACTCTCTTTTATAAATGAAGCTTGATAGTAGTATAAATAATTGTAATTCGTGTTATTTAGCTTAGACTTCTTCATCAAGTGCCTATAATTTTTAGTACCTGAAAAAAAATCATTTTTGATGAAATTTATGTACCTAAATAATTCCGATTTTGAGGAGAATTAAGCTGAAGCAAAAGTGTTCGAGCACTGTAGCTCGGAGCGGGTTGCTGGCCTTATTGTAGATATAGGTAACACTATGGCAACAAAAAAAGATAAGCCGAAAAAGCCCCCTGTGAAGAAGTAATTCTCACTTCATTTAAGGCCGGTGAGATTCTCTCGCCGGTTAGCTCATTTTATCCCTTTTTTTCTAACTCTAAACATGAAATGATATACCCACTAATTATGGGGTATATGATGTTTGGCGTTACTGAGTGTTTTGTGATTGGCAGTAAAGAAAGACCGGATCTTGTCCTGTTGTACGGAAAAAACGATGTAAGCGGCTCTCAAGAGTTTAGACGAGTTGTGCGACACCCTTTGAATGAATGTGGCTTAGTCCCTGGATTAAGTACTCTTAGTGGTTTTACGCGCGCAACGATGAGCTCAGTGCATGCTGTGTCTCACAGCGTAATGGGAGCTTTGGCGGTGGAGGTTGAGGAACGAGAGCGTCATAGGGCGGAAGCTTATTTGGGGGTCAAGAATGTAAAAAGAGGATTTTGGGAAATGCTCCCTTTTTACGGAAACCAAAAGATGCACGATTTAGATGAGGAAAGGGCCGAGTTAATGAATAATGCTGCATTGAGAGGAGATGTTTTAGGCAAAGTGGTGTTATTTGGTGATGAAGGTTTGATAGCGGAAAAGCCCTATGATGAGTTTATGCAACGTGGAGAGTATAAGCGGTATATTGGGCAGTGTTTTTCTTTAAGGAGCGGCTTGACTCCTATTATTACTTTTATGCAACCAGATAAGAAAAATGTCTAATCTCTCGCTTCTTTTCGTTTGCTGAGCTTATCCATGTAGAGATAAATAACAGGTGTGAGAAAGAGTGTGATCACTTGGGAAAAGATCATGCCGCCGATGATGACAGCGCCTAAAGGGCGACGCGTTTCGGCTCCGGCGCCGATACCCATAGCAATGGGAAGGGCTCCAAAGATGGCTGCGATCGTGGTCATCATGATAGGACGAAAGCGGGTCAAGCAAGCGTCAAAGATCGCTTGCTCAGGAGCAGCCCCTTTTTCCCGTATGTTGTCTAGGGCATAATCGACGACCATAATGCCGTTTTTCTTGACGATACCAATCAGTAAGATTAGCCCTAAAAAGGCGTAGAGAGATAGGGGCATATCAAAGAGGTATAGTGTGAGAAGACCCCCTAAGATGGCAGGGGGGAGTGTGGAAATAATGGTGAGGGGGTGGATAAAACTCTCATAGAGGATTCCGAGAACAATATAGATCGCAAGAATTGCCAAAATTAGCAAAAATCCGGCACTTTTTACCGTTTCCTGAAACGTTTGGGCAGCTCCCTGCACTTTGCTTTGCACTTGAGGGGAGAGGGTTTCGTCAGAGAGTTTTTGCAGTGTTTCAAGCGCTTCGCTTAAAGGAACTCCTGGGATGACATTAAAGTTGATCGTAACAGAGGGAAGTTGAGCAATATGGTTTACGCTGGAGGGTCCTATCTTTTCCTGCCATCTAGTAACGGCATGTAGAGGGGTGAGTGTACCGTTGTTATCTGAGCGAACATATAGAGCGCCTAAGGAGTCAGGGTCGCTTTGGTATGAGGGGAGAAGCTCCAAGATCACTTCATGTTGATCAAGAGGGGTTTCAAATCGAGACACAAAGTTGCCGGAATAAGCTAATAGAAGGGCTTGTTCGATGGTGTTGGCGCTGATCCCTAGTGAGGAGGCTTGATCGCGTAAAATATCGACGGTCAATTGCGGCATTTTAATTTCAAGATCGCTGGTGACACCTTGAAAAATTGGTGTGTTTTGCATTTTGGCGATCAGTTTATCAGCGGATAAATAGAGAGATTTGGTGTCGAGGCTTTGCAAGGCGTATTGGTAGGCGCCTTTAGTTTGTGTTCCGGAGGAAAAGTCGATGAGAGGCACATTTTTGAAGAAGGTGTTGACCCCTGCAATTCTTCCTGTCTTGGGATAGAGATTTTGAATGATTTCTCTACTGGATTTACGGGTGTGTCGCGGTTTTAGGCGGATAAAATTAATGCCGTCACGCGCTTGAGGTGAGGCGGCAATGGACACAAAACTTTCGATGCCGGGATCTTTTTGCAAGACTTGTATGACAGAGTTTTGATAGCCGGCCATTTTTTCGGAAGAGGTGCCTTGCGCTGCTTGATTGTAGGCAATGATAAAACCGATGTCTTCATCAGGGATAAAGTCTTTTGGCAAAATTTTAAAAAAGACAACGCTCAAGATAACGCTGAGAACTCCGGTGAGTAGTGTGAGCTTGCGGTACTTTAGCACAAGACGTAGACAAGGAGCGTACCAGCTAAGGAGTCTTGTATTGAGGGATTGGGAGAAACGGGTAAGAAAACCTGCGTGCTGCTGCTTTCGCTTGGGAAGAAATATGCTGCAAAGCATCGGCGTGAGGGTGAGGGAGACGATTCCGGAAGCTATGGTTACAGCGGCTAAGGTGACGGCAAACTCTTGGAAAATTTTTCCTAAAAGTCCGTGCATAAATAGAAGGGGAATAAAGACTGCAACAAGGGAAATTGTCATGGATAGAACTGTGAAGCAAATTTGTTTTGAGCCCTTAAGAGATGCTGTCCAGGGGCTTTCTCCTCCTTCGACTCTTCTGACAATGTTTTCCAAGACGACGATGGCATCATCGACGATAAACCCGATCGCTAAGGTCAGAGCGAG
The DNA here is from genome assembly GCA_021772355.1 of Chlamydiota bacterium. Classification (GTDB taxonomy): domain Bacteria; phylum Chlamydiota; class Chlamydiia; order Chlamydiales; family JAJFMB01; genus JAJFMB01. The sequence goes on from JAJFMB010000051.1 coordinate 6,444, forward strand.
AAGAGAAAGATTGTCAAGGCTGTAGCCGCAGAGATACATGACAATAAATGTGCCCATCACAGAAAGAGGGAGAGCGAGTGAGGGAATCAAAGTATCTCGCACTTTTCCTAAATAGAAGAAGATCACTCCGACAACCAAGATCAGAGCGAGGACAAGGGTAAATTGAACATCGACAACGGATTCTTCTATGGTCGCGGATTGGTCAAAAACAATGTGCACATTGACTGATGGAGGGAGTTGTAAAAGGAGTTCGGGAAGTAAATCTTTGATGGCGTGCGCCACGGCAACAGTGTTGGCATCCGACTGCCTTTGTACGGAAAGGACAACGGCAGGTTCATTGACATGTTCATCGACATACCGCAATGATAGGCGGTCATCTTTCAGACCGTCAATGGCTCTTCCTAGATCTTGGACACGTACGGGAGCTTCGCCGCGATAGGCAACGATGAGCTGTTGATACATGGAGGCATCAGTCAATTGCCCTTTGGCAAAAATGGTGGA
>JAJFMB010000052.1 GCA_021772355.1 Chlamydiota bacterium
GGGCTTGGTGATGTAATCATTATACCAATCGGCATGAAGCGAAAAAGTAATGATTAATCCTAAAAGACAAGCTGATAGCAGCTTCATTTTACACCCCTTGCTTAAGCGACTGAAATTTAGGATTATAGAGATTTACACGCCTTTTGTCAATTATAAATTATCGGATTATTACCACTCAAACTGCTTATTTTTAACAGGTAGCATTATTTATAAAAGAAAGATATCAATGTAATAGACGTACCCATTTGCACTAATTGGGTGCATATTGTGAACTATATTCATATCATTAATTGAGCTTATTAAAAAGTTAAGTATAATTAATTTCACTAATACTACCTCTTCTGGTAAGATCTAACTTTAACACAGGGAGGGAGTTATGAAAAAAGTACTTTTGGTTTTGGCTTTATTGGCGGGGTCGTTTCTATCCGCAGTTGAGGTGAAGGAGGAAACGGTTGCGACGTGGCCAAAGCTTCATCAGGCCATTTGGAATGGCGATACGAACAAAGCCTTAAAACTCTGTAACAAACATCCGGAGCAAATGACAGAGCTGGCAGCGTTTGAATTTGCATATCCCGGATTATTTTCCTACTACAATGACTCTTTTAAGCCTGACGATTTTAAGTATTCGGCATTGGAATTAGCAATCCTGCAAGGAAATACTGAGGTTGCTAAAAAACTCATTGAAAGTGGTGAGCAAGTTGAGAGAAAGCGAGAAAAAATTACTAAGATGGTGAAATTGATCTCTAATAACACCGTGAAAATGCATCACACAGAAATCACTCCTTTAAGATTAGCTATCGAAACTAAACAGTACGATATAGTCAAAGAGCTGATTAAAGTCGTAAAGTCAATCAATGAGATACAAGTTGATTACTATTACGATGGGCATATTGTATTCAATGAGTTGGTGGATGATGGTTGGCATAGTAGTAACAAAACTTCTAAAGTGTGGCATCTTTTTACAGAGCCGGATGAAGATATCGTTGCAGTTTCTTTGAGCGTTCTATCTGATCTTGAAGGGGATTTAGCCCATGAAATTGCCGCCTTAATCGTGCAATACGAAGGAAAGAATGTACACGCGATTGAAAATGCCATTTCTGAAAATGATTTCGCAGCATTTGAGCTTCTGATAGCTTACTATCCAAAAGCCCTCTACAAGGAGGCCAAAAACAAGACTTCATTACTCAAATTAATCACATCATCTTCACCTGAATACTTCGAGGCATTCCTGTCGAGCCCATTTTTTTCACTGTATGCTCCTGCTAAAGTTTTGGAGGTTGCCTCTGGAACAGGGCATTTGGAGGCCATGCAATGGGCGCTTGATCAAGGTGGTACTTATTTTGGTCCGGCATACGCAGCAGCAATTGAAGGAAACCAATTGGAAGCTCTCGAGTTATTGATGGTGCTTTCAGAGCCCTCTTATCAAGAAGTTAAGGTTGCTATTGATAAGAATAAAATTGATTGTTTTAGGTTGCTTATTCCCTTCGTTGATCTAACAACGCAAAATATAGAGAAGCTCTTGTTTGATATGTGTTATCGACCTGATATACTCGACTATTTTTTGCGCGAGTATGAAATCACCGATGTTTATCGATATGTCGTTTGGACACCCAAATGGTGGCCTTTTAGTATTGATAATAAGGTGTACGATATTCCTATTAACTGTTTGCAGTTAGCGTGTCGTACAAATTCCTTTAACGTTGTAAAAGTTTATGTGGAATATCAGAAGCCCACAGAAGAAGAGCTAAAAGGCGCTATCAAATTTGCTAAAAAATATAGTTCCATGCAAATTCAGGATTATTTATATAGCGTTCTCTACAGCTAATCTAACACCTTGAAATTAATTTGGATAGATAAGATAATGTCTGTTTTTAATTTCTCTAGAAAGGCAAATAATGACAGCAGCTATTGGAACAGGACAGAATTCTCCTCCTACAACACCACCTATTGGAGGTGTTGAATTTATCGATGAAACCGGGGGCAGAGCAGAGCTTGTTTTTCATCAGCAAATTAAAGGAAATCTGCTTCGCTCATTTGTTGAAGTTCGTATAGATGATATGAAATTAGCCTATCTCGTTCTAGATAATGTATGTGAGGAGGAGCCGGATCTGTTATTCTTAGATAGTAAATCTATTAGGGTACAAGATATTGGTAACAGAATTATTGGAATTACCACTTTGGATTCAAAAGATAAAGAAAGAAAATACTATGTGGATACTAGCCGGGCTGTCGCTGGAATTGCAAATGTTGTCTATAACTATATACCAACACCTTTAACAAGACGGGAAGCAAGTGATAAAGTTGCACGTCTTCAGGCTGATCACCCTGATGTAAGGGTTATCGCGACTGTTTTTAACAGACATGGTGTTTTTGTAATGGGAAAAGATGGGCGCAACCGTCCGGCTTTATTAAGGGCGAAACCCAATGAAAGTAAGTTAGCACGTATAAAAAAAATTAGACTTAGACGATTTAAAAACATTTGTTTTCTTGAAAAATTGAATAGAAATTTTTCTTTTTGTTTTGACTGGAGTAATAAGAAAGTATTTATCAATAACGAAAGAGCGCAAATACTGCGGTAAGCATGCGTACAGGAGTGTTATGGCAACTGTTACTGGATCAGGACGATCTCACCCATGGACAAGGCTTTATGGGGGAGCTAAGTTTTGCGATAAAACGGGTGGTAGAACAAAGGTTTTCTATCATCATGAGGGCGCAAGTTATCCTCGTACACGCCTTTATGAAGTTAATGTTGATGGGAAATTGTTAATTTTCCCCGCTAA
>JAJFMB010000053.1 GCA_021772355.1 Chlamydiota bacterium
ATAAAGATTAATTATAAAAAAAATGACTCAGAAAAGGCCTTGTTGCATAAATATTACCCAAGAGATTTTATACAACAAGGCCTAAAAACTAAGGTGGGGGCAACTTGCTTATATACGTAATATATGGTATAATTAAAGAATGAGAGGAGAAGCTGTATCTATAAATAGAGGTAGCGCATGTTTGGATTAGAAGACCAAAAAAAGAAGCCTGGTCAGGAGTTTGTTTTTGAATTGGAAAGAGATCTGAGAGATTCCAAAAAACATAAGGAAGTGAAGGCAAGAGTAGAAGGACAAATTCAGGCGATCAAAAAACAGTTAAGAGGCGGATCCGAAAAAGAAGACTTTGATCAATATGGCGTTCTTTTACATGGATACACTTCATTATTAAAGGTTATGTCAAGATTTAAGAGGTAAATTTCAAGTTGAATACTCAGAAAGGCTGAGCGTTTAACTTTATGTAAAGAGTTAGAAGTTAGAGGGATTCAGAAATAAGACTTTATGACAGTCTTAAGGAAATGAAATTTCCAGTATGAATCACTAATAAACTTAGTACTCCTAATAAATTCGTTAAGGAGGAAAAAATGAGTTTTTCAAACCCGAATCTATATGCAGGTAGCGGTATCCATGAAGGATTTTCCGTACGGGATTTGTTCGGACTTGTCAATGACGCAACAGTCAGCGCGAAGACAAAATTAGAGCTTATTAAGTCGAGAAGAAGTGCGATCAGTATCGGTGATATGTTTGAGATGCAAATGTTGATGAACCACTTATCTCAGCTTTCTGAGATGTCAACATCTGTGATTTCTGCATCAAACTCTGCGATCTCACTCATGGCTCGTAACGTAAAAGGATAGTGCATGAGGGCAGTAAAGTGGCACAGACTGAAAATCCTGTGCCGCGCCCTCGCAGAAAATGCTTATTGTACTTATGCTTAAAGTTCAATCGAAGAACAACAACATTCGTAGAAGGAAGGATTGCGATCTATGGACCAAGATTTGTTAGATAGTTTTAAAGAAGACTTTGCACTACTGATTGAATCCGGCTTTGTCGCAGTCAAACAGCTCGATGAGATCAGCGCGACCCGTATATTTCATGCCGCTCAAGCGATTAGCCCGAACCACACTGCGCCGCAGGTCGGCTTAGGGTATATCGCCTTGAATAAGCTAGAAGTTAAGGAAGCGACCCGGATTTTTGAAGCCGTTGTGGAACAAGAACCGGATAATCATCTCGCCTTGGCGTTTTTGGGTATGTGCTTTTTGCTAACAAAGCCCAAGCGCAAGAAAGGCGAAAAGCTTATCGAAGAAGTGTTGGAAAAAACTGACGACGAATCGAGCGTTAACCTTTGCAAGATCTCACTCGAATGGGCCGACAAAGACCTTAAAAAACTGAAGTCACCTTTCTTAGGCAATAAAGAAGAAGGTCAGGAAGAGACGCCGAAAGCAAAGAAAAGCTAAGGTATCGCCCCTCAAGCCTTCTAGACAATAAGCGGTAAAATTTTAATAATAACCCTTTAATTATAAAGGATGTAAAAAAAGATGTCTGAAGAAAAAATTGATAAAATTTCAAAAGTCACAAAAGACATCCAGGCAGAAGAGACAAAAAAACCTCAAACCGTCCCCAATCGCGATCACTTTGAAGACCTGATGAACCAAGGCGTTGCCGACAAACAGGTCAATATGGAAGAAAAAAACATAGAGGAAGTAGCAAAACAGAACACGCTAATGGATGAGGTACGCGATGCTAACCACAGCCGTATCCATTCCAATCTCTCCCCCGAAGGACTTGTTGCGCAAACGCAAGATGTCATCAATAAAATCGACACTCTAAAACAGGATCTCAACACCCCTAATCTCGAACTGAAAGGATCCGTGCAAAACTTGTTAAAAAACAAGCTTGAGCATATTGACGAAAACCTTAAAATCGCGCTAACGAAAGTTGGAACGGAATACACACCACCTGAAGCTACAAGCAATGTTGCAAAACCCATTGAACGTTTCATTGGGTTCTTGACGCATAGCCAGTACCAACTCGACAATCTCGCAACCGATGTTCGTACGATGCACCTGGATAATAAGACTCTTTCCCCTGCAAGCATGCTAGCCGTACAAATAAAAGTGGCTTATGTGCAACAGGAATTAGAGTTCTTCACAAGCTTACTCAACAAGGCATTAGAATCAACAAAAACGATAATGAACGTCCAAGTCTAATGATAAGCTTAAAAAACTTGTGGTGGCTTCAAAGAGGAATGAGCAATGAGCATTGAAGAACGGTTCGGCACTGTCCTCGGCGGTCTGGAGGACTTGCAGCTCACAACAGTTAACGGGCGCATCACCGAGATCGTGGGGATGCTTATCAAAGCGATAGTCCCCCAAGTTAAGATCGGTGAGGTGTGTCTGATCAAAAGAGAGGGTGAACCTTTACTTACTGAAGTTGTTGGGTTTACGCAGGAAGAAGTCTTTCTCTCTCCCTTAGGAGAGATGACAGGCGTGGGACCGTCATCGGAAGTCATCCCCACGCGTTTATCATTACAAATTAAAGTTGGACCTGAGCTCCTTGGACGCGTACTCAACGGTCTGGGAGAGCCCCTTGATCTCGACACAAAAGGCCCTCTGAATCTGAAGGAAAAATACCCTGTGATGCAGGCGCCTCCTGATCCTTTAAAAAGAAAACGGATCAGTGAGCCCATCTCCGTTGGAATCCGTTGTATTGACGCAACTCTTACAACAGGCTTCGGACAAAGGGTTGGGATTTTTGCTGCAGCCGGCGGAGGTAAATCAACGCTGCTCGGCATGATTGCGCGCAATGCTGTTGCCGACGTCAACGTCATCAGCCTGATTGGAGAGCGGGGGCGTGAGGTGCGAGACTTTATTGAAAAGGACTTAGGACCTGAAGGTTTAGCAAAATCGGTGCTGATCGTCTCAACATCGGATCAGGCGTCGCAATTGCGAATTAACGCAGCATACGTAGGAACGGCAATAGCCGAATACTTCCGCGATCAAGGTAAATCCGTGATTTTGATGATGGACTCGGTCACTCGATTTGCTCGAGCGCTCCGTGAAGTTGGGCTAGCAGCGGGAGAACCGCCAGCGCGTGCCGGTTATACACCCTCTGTCTTTTCCACGCTGCCAAAACTCCTAGAACGCACCGGAAACTCCGACAAAGGGTCGATCACTGCATTTTACACCATCCTGGTTGCCGGTGATGACATGAATGAGCCTGTTGCCGACGAGGTGCGCTCCATCCTCGACGGACACATTATTTTATCAAGCGATCTTGCCAGACAGTACCACTATCCCGCGATTGATGTCCTTTCATCTGCGAGTCGTGTGATGCAACAGATCGTTCCGCAAGAGCATCTGCAATTGGTCGGGAAGTTAAGAGAAGTGCTTGCTAACTATAAGAAGAATGAGCTGCTGATAAAGATTGGCGAATATAAGCGAGGAGCGGATAAATCCGGAGACTTTGCCATTGACCATATCGACAAAGTGAACCGTTTTTTAAAGCAAGGCGTCGATGAAGAGTGTTCTTTTGATGAAACGATGCAGCTGATACGGTCAATGTTTAAATAAACGAATTCCTACTCAAATCACACATCTGTTGAATGCGCCGGACGAACCAAGAAAAACTAGGTAACCTATGACACAAATTATCTATCCGTTAGCTCAGGTTTTGACGATAAAAAAAAGACGGGTTGAAGAAGCGGAAAAAGTTGTTCTTGAGAAAAGAAAAGCTTTGGAGATGGAGCAGGAGAAGCTTAAGCAGCGTGAGGCTGAGCGTGACGAGGTTGTGAATCACTATAAAGATAAACTTCAGCAATTACGCGACGAACTGGATGGAGGAACAACTAGCCCGAAGATTCAACAGATGAAAGCCTATATCAAAGTGGTGAAAGAGCGTGTCAAAGCTGAGGAAAAAAAGGTCGCTGAACAGAAAGAGCAGGTAGTCATCGCTGAAAAAAATCTAGAAGAAGCTCAAGATGCCCTGCGTATAAAACGTCTCGAAGTCGATAAGCTGCAAATGCATAAAAAGGACTGGATTAAAGAGATGAAAAAAGAGCAGCAAATCGTTGAAGGACGTGAGCTTGATGAGATCGGTAATGTTATCCATTCCATCAGGCAAAGAAAAAAATAACTATTAATCTTTTGGGAATGAAGTCCCAAAAAATCGCTGGAGACCATTATGTTAATTGATCCAGAGTCTTCCAACATTCGTAACGTTCCGGGAAAAAAGTCACGCGACTGGAAGGATGGGGAGTCAAAACCTGTGGGAGCTCCAAAATCCAAAAAAGATTTTGATAAGGTTCTCAACAAGGATTCCGACCAAGAGCGGGAAGAGCAAAAACGTGACAAAAAAATCAAAGACACGGCTGACAATCCTAAAGGGTTCTCAGATGCAATGAAAAATACTGTAGAGGACGACGCTCAAAAACCAAAAGCATCGATCTTTTCTCTTGCTCAAGATGCCACAAAAAATGTCGTAAATCAAAAAGAAGAACCTA
>JAJFMB010000054.1 GCA_021772355.1 Chlamydiota bacterium
AAAAAGTAAACGATGAGTAGCTTATAGACGTTGTCGTTCAAAGCTCCAAGGAACTGTGTGATATTCAGGTAGGTGTAGGAAGAAAACATTCTATTGTGGAATAAATTCATAGGGAGACTGCTTTGTGAAAAATATTTGATATAGAGTGTACTATTTAAATTGGAAATTATGAACTATAGACACTATTTAATTCAAGTTCTTTTTCCTGAACAAATAATAAGGAGCAGTGATGAAAAAATACTATCTTATACTCATTTTAATACTTTCCAATTTTTCGCCAATAGAAGGAAATTCTTCTCCTTTTGTCGTCCATTACATGTGGGGATTGTGGGATACGACCCCTCTTCCTAATCATCTTGTTAAAATTCAAGTTTATAATAATAAAATATTGAGTACTAAGTCGGTAACTCATGAGAAGTCAGAAATTTTGGATTACGTTGCGCGGTTTTCTCATGAGCATGACATAGATTATTTTGAACTTTTTCAGAAGATTCCTCGCAAAGTATCACAGGCAGATCTGGGCAGATACATCATCATTTATTACGAAGGAGGTATGTACTGCGACCTCGATGTGGTGATAAAGAAGCCTCATGAATTTTTAAGGGATTTAGAATATAAAAATGGAGTTTGGTTAACTGAAAAAGTAATTGATCCTGAGTATCTAGGCCCAAGAGAGAAGCCTTATGCTCATAGAATTGCGCAATATGCGTTTTTTAGTAAGGAGAAAAAGTGTGCCTTGTTGCTCGAGATTATTCATGAAGCGTTTAGGCGCGTACAGCTCTTATTTCAAGAATGCGGCGATCAATGGTCTGATCTCGATGTTTTATGGGCAACAGGGCCGGATGTTGTGACAACTGTTCTACATGAAACTTTAGAGAGCGACTACAAAATTCTTGATTTAAAACAAACTCAAAAACTGCTCAAACATCAAAGTCAATCTACATGGAGAGATGGTAAAGATGGCAATAGCGCGCAATGATGAATGATCCACTTCCCGTCTATTACAGTAACCGCGTCGAAAAGCTAATTGAGCGTTTAAAGCGTAATCTCTACGCCTCCTCGCAACCTTTTAGTCGTAGGCTTATTGTGCTTCCAAGTCCGGCGATGAAATCCTCTTTAATGATGGACTTGGCAAGTGATCCGAATTACGGGATAGCGGCGGGTTTTGAAATGTGTTATCTCGATCAAGTCATCAGGCGTTTGCTGCCTCAAGCTAACTTTCCTTTTTCCATGGAATTAGCTTTGGGAGTCGAAGTTGAACTAAGAGCTGTGGCGAATGCTGAACTGACTGAAGAGGAGCAATCGTGTTGGCGCCCTTTCTTGGATATGTTACCGGAGAGCCAAAAGCGTAAGGATAAGCGACTGCTAACTCTTTCTTTAGAATTTGCGCATCTTTTTCAGTTATATGGAAAATATGCCGGTCAAATGCTAAATAAGTGGTGGGTGGAAGAAAATCCAAGTCATTGGCAGCAAGCTCTTTGGAAAAGAGTGATGCAAAAAAATGGCTGGGATTTTTTTAATGACCATTTACGCGTGAACACACAAGATCTTCACCTTCATCTGTTTTGTATTAATCACTACAGCCGTTCCTATTACGCATTTTTAACAAAATTAAAGGAGATAGCGAACGTGCATATGTATGTGCTCTCTCCTTGTCAGGCATTTTGGAGTGACCTTAAAAGAGGGCATGACGAGGCTAATCCCCTTTTAATCAATAATGGTAAGTTAGGCCGGGAATTGGCTCGTTTGATTGAAGAAAACGAAACGCTTACGCATGAGGAATATGTCATACATCGGGCTGCGCTTGAATATCCCGCCTATCAAGAATCTATTCTAGGTGATGAATATGTTGATGAAGGGATGCCCGAGTTGACACTCTTGCACGCTCTTCAGACGGACATGCTTTTGCTTCGCAAACCAATAAAAAACGAGCCTGTATCACTGAAAAAAGAGGATTCGTTACAAATCCACAGCGCGACAACAGCGTATCGAGAAGTGCAAATTCTTCATGATAACTTGTTACGGTTAATGGATCGTCATCCTGATTTAACCCAGCAAGATATTTTAGTTATGGCTCCGAATATTCCGGACTATGCCCCGCATATTAAAGCGGTTTTTTCTCAAGGCGGTTTAAAAAACCACATTATTGACTGTTATGCAATTTCACAAAGTCCGCTACTACAGGATTTTACAGGATTTTTACATCTGGCATTCAGTCGCTGGGATCCGGCGTCGGTCTTGCAAGTTTTAGAGAGTAGTTTTGTTAAAAAACGGCATCAATTTTCCGACGAAGATGTTGCAACAATACGGTATTGGATTAAGACTAGTAATGTGTGGTGGGGAGTAAGTGTTGAGCACAGAGAGGAAATTTTAAAAAGGGACCATTGCCCGGTAGGATTAGTTGATAAAAATCCCGTTGGGACCTGGGAGTGGGCGTTTGATCGACTCGTTTATGGATTGGCTGTAGAGGAGGCAGAAGCTGACTTCCCCCTCTCTCCTCTGGGGTGTGTCGATACGACCCAAATCGAGCTACTGGGAAAATGGATTTCGTTTATGCACACGTTGCGAAAGGATCTTGAGCCTCTTGTAAACGGCACGACAATGACAGTAACAAGCTGGTTAACTACTTTGAAAGAGTTGTTGGATGGTTACTTCGAAACCAATGCAATGTCTGAGGCAGACACTGTATTGAATGATTGGCTGACAACGCAGCGTTTTACTTCACAAGAACTGTTGTTGGAAAAAATTCCATTTTCGACAGTTCTCCACCACATGGAAACAGAACTTAATTCAAAAAGCCTCTCCTTTGCAGATAAAAACATAGATGCTGTGAGGTTTTGTTCACTATTACCGATGAGAGCAGTACCGGCGAAGGTTATAGCCCTGCTAGGGATGCAAGATGGCGTATTTCCACAAAGTGATCGTTTGCACTATTTGGATTGTATGCAAGAAGGAGAATACGTTCCGTCACAACGGGACTATGATCGCTTTTTATTTTTAGAGTGTCTCCTTTCATCCCGAGAATATTTCCTCCTTTCTTATCAAAGAGTATCTGACAAAGATGGACAGGCTCAATCCCCTTCACTTTTAGTGTCTGAATTACTCAACTACTGTGATAGTGCATTTACACTTGAAGGTGCTTGTCCATCCGAATACTGTGTAAAAGAGCATCCTCACAGTTCTTTTGATGCGCGCTATTTTGATGGGAATAAGCAGGCGGGAAGCTACTCACAGTTCGATTATCAGCTAGCAAAAGTGCTCTATCAAGAAAAAGTTACGCCTCATTGCTATTTACCTGCTTACAATCCTGTTAGAAAGGAAGCGGGTGGCCATCATATTATCGAATTATCACAATTGTCACTCTTTGCTCGTAATCCTATCCGCTCTTACCTGCAAAACACGCAAGGAATCTATCTGAAAGACAGGGAACGCGATCTGTTTAAAGAAGAGCCTTTTTCGCTCTCTCATCTTGAACAGTATCGCATGAAACAAGCCGCTCTTACCGGTTCTATTGAAGATGTGGTTAAGCAGGCAGAAAAAGAGGGACAGCTTCCCTTAGGCATCTTCCGACATCTTGCTGTTGATGGTGTGCGGGAGGATATAGAACAGTTTCACATGCACTTTCAAAAAGTAGGCTTAAAAAAGGAGCATTTTTTTGATGTTGAGTTATCGGAGTTTTGCGAAAAAAAAGAGCAGATAGCGGAAAACACGTGGCGCGTTCCTGCCATACAAGTGACATGTTTTGATCAGACACGGTTTACTTTAGTTGGAAGATTGTCTGACGTTACTCCTCAAGGATATGTCACTCTATGCCGGGATGATCGGCAAGACATCCTCAAAATATGGCCGTTATTTCTCGCGATGCACGCCACCTTTTCACAATACGATTTTTCTTGTAAAAGCCAAATTCTCTTTATGAGAAACGGGAAAGCAAAACAACCGTTTTACGACTGTCCCATGAAGCAATTAGAGGCATACTTCAATTATTATATTATGGCTTTACAATCGGCATCTCCCCTGCTTCCAGAGCTGACTTTTGATATTCTGAGCACCACTCCTGAGGAGTGGGAAAAGATAATAGATCAAAAAATCAACAACCCTTTTCGTCCGCTTATTAATCCCTATTTTCAGTGGATAGCTCAAGGGCAAAGTCAAAAGATTCATTCCAATTGGAAGCAAGAAGCTGAGTGTGTATTCGGGGAATTATATCGTCAATGGTATCCAAGCAAAAAAACGGGCAAAAATAATGAAACCATTTAATGTACTCAGCCGCGATGTCAATATTCACAGCAACTATTTATTAGAGGCATCAGCAGGTACCGGCAAGACCTTTTCTATTGAACATATCGTCGTTCGATTGTTGATAGAAGAAAACCCCTTAACCCTCGACCAAATTCTTCTAGTGACATTTACAAAAGCTGCAACGCGAGACCTAAAATTGCGTGTGAGAGGGAACATCGAAAGTATGCTAAATGAGCTTGAAGGAGCGTTGCCGAATGAACGCACACCTGACTATATACAAGCCATCATGGAACAAGGATCAGAGGAAATTAACAGGTGTAAAAAACGGTTGGAAAACGCGCTATTGTGCTTTGAACAAGCGCAGATCTATACCATACACGGTTTTTGTTTAAGAATGCTCTGTGATCATGGGTTTCCACTATCAGAGGATCCCGTACCTCCCCTGGAAATCGTACGACTTGTACGTGATTTTTTTCGCACTGAGTTTACAGATGAACATTTAAGCCCGATGCAAATGAAGATGCTTATAAAAAATCATCAAAACTCGGTGGAAAAATTGGAGAAATCCCTCCTAGCTCTATTAATGAGCGGTCGTGAGGTACAACCGCAACCTAATTACTCGGAACAACTAGAACAAATTAATGGCATCAGAATAAAGTTACAGTCCACCGGGTTTTCTACAAGCAAGATTATGGAGAGTTTTTATGCTCTTGCGCCACAGTTTAAAGGGCTTTGTGATCGCAGCCGCAAAATAAAAGATGATGTTGTTGAGCGCGTCGAACAGTTTGCTCGTTTGTTTGATCATTTGCGATGGGAAAAACAGGATTATGAATGGTTAATTGAAGATCAAATGTTTCTTCCTCTCGCATTTGAGATGAAGAATAAAGCCGCAAAAAGCAGTGTGGAACCGGATCATCCCTTTCTTGTTTTTTTAAATGCTGTAAAGCAAGCACTTTCGCTTTATCTTCACCCCTCCTATTTTTTGGCTAAGATTGCTGGAGAATGTCAGAAAAAACTCCATTTTTGTCTGCGAGAAATGGAGCGTTATCGCTATGATGATTTGCTTAAAATGCTGCTTGAAAGTTTGTCAAACCAAGCATTCGCACAGCAGATACGCAGCCGATATGGGGCAGCGATTATTGATGAATTTCAAGATACCGATCCTCTTCAATGGCGCATTTTTAAGCAGCTGTTTTTAGAGGGAAATCAGGGAAATCTGTATCTTGTCGGTGATCCCAAACAGTCAATATACTCATTTCGTCAGGCAGATATTTACACCTACCTAGATGCAGCACGCTCGATAGGAGAAGAGCATCATGGAAGTTTAAGAGTGAATTACCGCTCTCAACCCTCATTGATAAAGGCTCTAAATCAGCTTTTTAGTGAAACGGTAGCTCCTGATTTGATGGCTTTACCGAAACTGAGAAGTACGCTCTCTGTACCTTCTGTTGAAGCAGCGCCGCAAGCTCAAGAGCTAGAATTTAAAGATGGTATAGGGTGTGTGCATTTCGTTTTTGCAGAGCAAAACGGAACTTTTGAAAAAGTTGCACAAGAAGAAATACACCCTTTTATCATTCAAGAAATTCAACGACTAATGACTCAAAACGGCCTGCGGTATCAAAATTTTGCGATTTTAGTAAGTGATCGCTATCAAGCAGACAGGGTCGCTCAATCTCTAACCGCCTATCATATTCCTGTAGAAATGCAAAAACGTTCAAGTATTGTGGATTCCCTGGCATTTCAATCGCTTTACGAACTTCTGGAGGCTGTCCTTAATCCCAAAAATCACAGCGCGATTAAAATAGCTCTAGGGAGTAAACTGATAGGGTGGACTGATGAGTGCATGTGTAAACTCGAAGATGAAAAGACTTATGCTAGAATTGTGATGCAGTTTCTACAGTTCAATTCAAAGTTAATCAAAGATGGATTTACTTCATTTTTCCACACATTTCTAATGAGCAAATTTGAAGGGAATGCATATAGCTCTGCAGAGCATATATTACTTCAAGAGGATGGTAAAGAGTTCTATCAAGATCTAACACAACTTGCGGAACAATTGTCGCAGTATCAAGCTAAAACCCTATGTTCACCCGAGGCTTTGTTAGCTTATTTTAGCAGCCTTTCCATGATGGAAGCTAACGATGATCCTAGCATAGCAAAAAGAGGAGGAGATGAGTTAGATGCTGTGAAAATCATGACATTACATGCTAGTAAGGGGTTAGAATTTGATGTGACTTTCCTGTTGGGCGTATCAAAACGAACAAGAGCCCCTGATTTTTTATTGCCTGATAAAAATGGGATGCTAGTGCCTATTGCTAATGAAGAAGAACAGCTATATAAAAGTTACTGTTTAGAGAGCGATGCAGAAAAAATGCGGCAGCTTTACGTGGCAATGACCCGCGCTAAAAGTAGGATTTACATACCTGTCGTGCTATCAACAGGCAGCCCAGATCAAGGATGCGCATCATTAATAGAATTATATTTTTCCCATTTTGTACAAAACACATCAGAACAGACTTCTTTAGAGAATGTGACCGATGTTCTTGCCAAAATACCTAAGGTCACATTGAGTCGTTTGCGTCCTCCTTATTCAGTTAACATTATAGAAGACAATGAGTCTCCGCCTCAAATTCACGAACCAAAAACGGTAATTGTTCCGGAGTCCCGTTTGCAAATATCCTCATATACTTCGTTGGCAAAACACAGCGAAATGGAGCGTGTAGGAGAAGTTCCAAGAGACTTCAAGGCAAGCTGTAAGTCCGCACACATGCTTCCTGGAGGAAACGAAACAGGAATTCTCATACATCGCCTGTACGAAACACTTCCCATGATGCAAGCAAATAACTGGAAAAAGAAGGAAGATTTTTTACCGTTTGTTAAAAATGCATTGCAAGGGACAGCCTATGAGCCATGGGAAAATGTTTTTTGCGACCGTCTTTACCATTCTTGGAATGCAACAATCCAAACACCTTATGCGCAGTTTACTTTGCGAGAT
>JAJFMB010000055.1 GCA_021772355.1 Chlamydiota bacterium
TCAGTGTGCCTACAGCGATGCTGGTGAACTTTTACATCTTAGTGACAACTCAGGGGGATGGATCTCCTACATCTATGACGAGCAAAGGCGCGTTGTAAGCAAAGAAACGCCCGATCAACAAGTAGAATACAATTATGACGCTCTTGGTCGTCCCGTTACCATAGGTGATTACACACTCTCGTACGACCAAAAAGGAAATATCACAAGGGTTGAGAGTAATGACGGTTGTTTTGAAGAATTTATTTACGATCAAAACAATCATTTACAAGCCTATTTAACTCAAAATGGTGACGTGCCTATAGAGAATCTTGCCACGACTCACATCGCCGCACCGGGAATTAATGAGGGTTTGCTCTTTGTTGATCACTACGTCTACCATTTGCAATTAGATCTATACCTAAATGCTCCTCAAACAGATACGTCATTTGAGTCCTCAGCTCAACCTTGTGTTAACGCCTGGAGTGTCTTGCCTGCGGTTCGATCTCCTTTTACATATGGGCATTCATGGATATCAATTGATGATAGCACCGGAAAAAGGCATGTTTATGAAGCTTTTCCGGAGGGGATGAAAAAAAATTCAGAATATGTTCCTTCTCAAGCCGTTACCCACGCATGGGAGGTCACAGACGAGGTGTGTCAGGCTGTTATTGCTGAAATGGAACATTGCTACAATGGCGCATTTAAATATCGCGTCTCCGATAATAACTGCATTCATCTTCTTAAGAGGGGATTAAAAGTCGCTCGCATTCCTCATCCCGATTTTCTAAGTTCGATGGATATTCCTCTCCCTGTTTGTGTCTGTACTTACATCAATCGCTTAAACGAGGGGTTCAATCACCAAGAAATAGCTAAAAAATACTTGAAATTCCCCAAGCAATACACTCCCGTTGGGACTAAAAGATCTCTTAAAAAGTTAGTGAAGGTGCCTCTCGATTACTGAATAAAACTAACTCCTTTGACTGTTGAAAATAAGGGCGATTTAATATGGGTAAGACAAAAAGTTATAAAACACATCTTGATGATAGACTAAAAGATCCTAATGAGGCTGCGGGTTACTTAAACGCGGCATTGGAAGACGATGATCCTCATGTTTTTCTGCTGGCATTGAGGGATGTCGCCGATGCTATGGGAGGAATGAGTCAACTCTCGGATAAATCGGCACTGAATCGTCAAAGCTTATATCGAGCATTATCTAAAAGTGGTAATCCTAAGCTTTTGAGTGTTTTATCAATTCTTGAGGCTATGGGTTTTGAAGTAACCATTCGGCCTGCAGCATAATTAATCTGTTTTAAAACTCATCAATTCTATTGTTTGGTCGATTATTTCAATGAAAGGTTGGTATTTCATTCATTTTTATCCGTGGAATCCTTAAAATAGCTTTGCCGGTGTTCGGCGATAATGGGTAATTTAGGAGTTTCTGTGGGTAAACAACGTCTTAGTAAAACTTTAGCCTCCGCGGGTGTCGCTTCAAGGCGGGCATGCGAAGATATGATTTTTGCCGGTCGAGTGAGAGTGAATGGAAAGGTGGAACGTCAACCACAGGCGATGGTCGATTTAGAGGTAGATCGAATTCTTGTCGATAAAAAGCCGATTTCTGAGGAGAAAAAAGTTTATTTTTTGCTTAACAAGCCTGCCGGGTTTTTGTGTAGTGCAAGAAGGGGGCAGAGTAAGTATTCAAAAATTGTTTTGGACCTATTTGAAGACGTCGAGGAGAGAATATTTACTGTCGGGCGTTTGGATAAGGAAACACAAGGACTGTTGATCGTCACAAATGACGGAGAATATGCGCAAAAGGTGATTCATCCTTCCGCAAATATTCACAAAGAATACATCGCAAAATCTAATCATGAAATTACAGACTATCATCTCAAGGAAATGTCGAAAGGGATCACGATTGAAGGGACCTTCGTCAAGCCGATCCGCGTGCAAAAAGTACGAAAAGGGACTGTAAAAATTGTCGTTGCCGAGGGGAAAAAAAGAGAGGTGCGGGAGTTGTTACACTCTGTTGGTTTGAAGGTGCTGGAGTTAACACGCGTGCGGATAGGGAATCTGCGCTTAAACCGTTTGCCTGTGGGGCATTGGCGTGAGATGACTAAACGGGAACTGCAACTTCCATTTGAATAATGTCTGAGAATAATCAATTTCAAGAATCGTGCCTCTATCTTAAGAGCGCGGTCGAAATAATAGAGGGATATGCATTAGAAACCGAGCGTAAGCTTCCAAAGCTTGCTAGGGAGCTTATTTCTAAGTTTGTCTTCGCTCGCTTCAATAAGGAATATCAGAACAAACTGCGTCAAAAGAATGAGTCTTTATTGAATGCTATCGACGTGATCAAATGCCATCGGGTGCTTATCGAAAAACTACGGCATGGATCAAAGGAGCAACAAGCTTTAGCTTGCGCTGCTTTACGAGCGATTAAACACTACAATGCCGTGGTGCGTAAAGTGCTTAGAAAAAAACGGAATTGGCAACGTTTAATGCCGGATTTTTTGACTCATAGAATGCCCACTCCTCTTTTTCCTTCTGAGTATACCATCGATTTGGCGTTGCCAGTCATTAGGATTAACGATGCGCAAAGCAAAGAGGTGAAAAAAGTTGCCGCTTCCTCAGAAAAGATTGCTTCCTGTGAGCTGTCGCGACAAGACACTGATGTTTTTTGTATGAAGGGGATCTCTCTATTAAAGCAGCACTACCCTTCAATAGGTCAAACGCAAGAAACGATTCGAGAGGCGTTCATCAATATTGAAGTGGATAAGCTGTCTAAATTGATTTCTCTTTCGACAGAATTGATGCCGTTGCCGGGAGAGAGGTTGACGCTGAAGGGGAAATTTAAGCAAGGGGTCAACCGTGAACGGAACATCCCAATCCCTAAAACCTTTCATCTTTCTTCGAAAGCAATTCAAACAGCTTTCCCTCACCCTTTGCAGTATTTAGGTTTTTTGTGCGACAAAATGATTCCTTCCTGTCCTCATCGTCCTGATGAGATGTTACTGTTACCACAGTATCTAAAACGAAAGGCCCGTTGCGCCTATGCGCTTCTTCCCAAGGGAAACTTTAATTTACGTGCTAAAGTGCAACTGGAACAAAGAAAGAGAGTGTTTGCACAGTTTGGAACGTCTCTTATAAAAATGCATAGAGAGTTTTTGTACGCTGTTATCCCACAAGAAAGAGCTAGGATCGCTGAAATTTTTGCTGAGGTGTCCTCTAAAGAGAGTTCCTACCAGTTTATATCAGAGGTGTATGATGCTTTTGCTTCTACTCTTTTAGAAGGGCCTTATGAGAGGCTACTCAATGTTTGGTTGGAGTATCAGCACTCCCATTTTCGTCATTACAGCAGCGATGAGCGCTTTCAAACTGCAAGTGACTTTCTCAAAGGTGAAGCCAAGCGCAATCTACAACACTATTCCAAAGAGGGACGCTCTCTTTTGCAGCTTTTAGATGAATATATTCGACCTGCTTGTCATAAAATTATGCTTCAATATCTTTCGGAAGATTTTGAGTTTGAGCCTCCTGTTTTAAATGCGTTTGATCAAAAGATTCAGCTTCTGCTCTATCGACAACTGATTTCTTTTATGCGAGAGCTGGAGGAGAATCAGGTGATTTCTTATGAAAAGATTGTACATCTAATGACTTATGACACGATGCTTTTTCAAGACGATAGTGGTGATGAGCTTTCAAACGAAGCTAAAAGCATCTCGGATGAAATTACAAACTACTTTTTATTGCGCTATCACGTCCGCTTCGGAGGAACGTCGGGAGTAGGAGAACATTCGCTCCGTTGCAAAGAGGCAAAGCAAACTGCCGAAGATCATCACAAATTCTGAATGAAAACAGCAACAAAGCACGCTGCCTAACGCAGGGGTGAATGCTCCCCGCAATCCAACAGAGAGAATGTTGACATTGCTGTAGGCGATGCTATCTTCATTTTTTGCAAAAATAGGTCCGGAGAGATGCCAGCTTAATTCGCTTCCTGCTTGCATCACACCATACGCAATATAGGCAGCGTAGAGCCAGAAAAGGTGTAGTTGTGCGGTGTAGAGAAGTAGAGGGAAAAGAGCGGCGATCAATGTTACGTGGCTGCTATAGCGGAAAATATCGATTTTTTTCATTTGTTTTGCCCAAAAAGGTGTGGTGAGGGCAAAGGCAACTCCCTTACAGAGTGCGAAGGCGATAGCCATTTCTGTGTAGGATAATTGTAATGTATCGACAATAAAAGGGGGGAGCGCTGGCTGCATGACCATAAGTCCCATCCCGCCAATCATAAAACCAATTTGAAAATGACGATAATCCTTTCTCGTGCGTATCACATCCCAAGCGTGTTTCCAGGGTTTCGTTATCTGCTGACTGAGTGAGAGTTTCTCTTTATGTGTGGAAATTTGGCTGCAATCGATGGGGATGCGCAATTGGAAGATGATGGCTATGCATGAGAGCGAGGCTGCGATTGGAAATAGCCAGCGCCACGCCTCCTGATATCCATCTAACAAACATCCCAGTGTCAGAGGGAATAAGCCGTTTCCTAAATACCCCACTATAGAGCCGTAAGCAAAGACCTTGTCTCGAGAAGAGGAGGAAAGGTTCAATTTGAGGATCTCCATCCATGCCGGCACAACGCCTCGAGCTAACATCATATAAAGACCAAAAGCGGCAATATAAAACCAAGGAGAGTGGACAAATGGGCAGAAGAGAAAGGGGAGATGGCCCAGCACACCTGCTAATATAATATTGCGTACAAGGAGGTCCGGCCGTTTGGAAATGGCGGCACTCCAATAGATTGAGAAAATGGAGACGAGCGGTTTTAGTGTAAAAAGTAGTGCAAGCTGTATGGGAGAGGCTCCCAGATCTTTGTACAGAATTATGGGGAGCATGTTATAGATGGCCCAAAAAGGAGAGGTGAGGACGCGCGTCCACATATATGCAGATTTTGTTTTTAAAGGGTCGCTCATCTAACAATACCTAGAAAATTAATTCCAAAATGATAACAAATAAAATAAATAAAAGCTATCAATCAGGTTTGTCTTTAGGGATCGCTGACAATAATTTTTTTGTATAGGGGTCTTGGGGATTTTCAAACAAAGTGGTCACGTCTGTTGATTCGACGATTTTGCCCATATGCATAACAACGACTCTGTCGCAAAGATAGCGGACGACAGAAAGGTCATGGGTAATGAAAAGGTAGCTGAGATTAAGAGTCTCTTTGAGTTCTGCTAATAAATTTAAAATTTGTGCTTGCACGGAGACATCCAGTGCTGAAACGGCTTCGTCGCAGACGATAAGTTTTGGTTGCATTGCCAAGGCGCGTCCAATGCAAATGCGCTGCTGCTGACCACCGGAAAATTCATGCGGATATCTCTTCATGACATCAGGGGAGAGGCCCACTTGCTTAAGAAGAGCGGCAACTTGATCGACCTGGTCATCTTTGGTTTTTACGATCTCATGGTAGAGAAGCGCTTCTCCAATGCTTTCCAAAATTGTTTTACGGGGGTTGAGGGAAGCGTAAGGATCTTGAAAAACAATTTGGATTTTAGTGCGCACTTGCTTCATAGCATGTGACTTGAAGGCGAGGAGATTTTCTCCCATAAAGTTCACTTCACCGTCTGTTGGCTCAATCAGACGAATGGCTGAACGGCCAGCTGTACTTTTTCCGGAACCTGACTCTCCCACCATCCCCAGCACTTCACCGGCACCAATGTCAAAGCTGATGCCGTCAACGGCTTTAATTTCTCCCACTTGATGACGGAATACACCGGAATAGACAGGAAAATATTTTTTTAAATTTTGGACAGATAGTAATATTTCAGGCATCTCGCATTCTCTTGTTACTCTCCTCCGACCCATCATGTAACCAACACTTTGCTTGGTGTTGTTCCTCTCCTTTTATAGGAAAATGGGGGACAGAACCTGATTTGCACTTTTCCATCACATAGGGACAACGAGGATGGAAGCGGCACCCTGAAGGGTAGCGGCCTGCGGGAGGGACTGACCCTTTAATCATAGGTAAGCGTTTTGTGGTTTGTTGGATGCTTGGTCTTGATTGAAACAGTCCCATGGTATAGGGGTGTGACATGTGGGAGAACATCTGATGAACGTTTGCTTTTTCCACTGCTTGTGCTGCGTACATGACGATCACATCATCAGCCATTTCCGCGACCACACCCATGTCATGGGTAATAAGGAGTAGTGCCATCCCTTTGCGACGTTGTAATTCGCGCATAAGATCCAATACTTGTGCTTGAATGGTTACATCCAATGCTGTAGTTGGCTCATCGGCGATCATAACATCGGGTTCGCACATTAAAGCCATCGCAATCATCACCCTTTGACGCATACCTCCGGACATTTGGTGAGGATAGTCATCAAAGCGTTCTTCAGGAGACTTGATTCCAACATCTCGAAGGGCTTTAATGCAGCGCTCTTCCCCCTCTTCACCATAGAGATCGAGATGCAATTCCGCCACTTCCATCAACTGGTCTCCGATTGTATAAACCGGATTGAGAGCACTCATAGGATCTTGAAAGATCATTGCGATTGAGGCACCTCTGACATGCCGCATTTTCCGTTCTGAAATGGTAAGCAGATTGGTGTTTTTGTAGAGCACTTCACCCTCAGGTGGTAAGGCGAGTAGATGAGGAAGCACGCGCATAATAGAGAGCGCTGCCATCGTTTTCCCGCAGCCCGATTCTCCGACAAGCGCAAGCGTTTTGCCGAGTTCCAAGTCAAAGGAGAGTTTGTTAACCACTGAGACGGGCTTTCCGCCAATTTTCAGTTTTGTGGTAAGATCGCGTACGCGCAAAATCGGTTCATTCATAAGTGAGTAGAATAAGCAATTTCTAAAATAATCGCACGCTTATTAATCAAGTCCTGTTATTGTCAGTTTTATGATCCTTTATCCTTTGATACCTACTGTTTGCATGATTATTGGAGGGATGTTGGCTACATTGTTTGTGCCAAAACCTTCTGTGCGAGCTGCTACGCAGCATTTTGCGGCCGGAGTAGTGTTTGCTGCGGTTGCCATTGAATTGCTTCCCGCTTTGGGGCATACCCAGCAACAGCTGACTATTGCTATAGGGTTTTTGATTGGAGTTTTTTCAATGCTCTCTATTAAGTGGGCTACGGGGCAATCCGAAAGTCCTGTCGGATTATTATCCGCTGTGGGTGTGGACATTGCCATTGACGGTCTTCTGATCGGGATTGCTTTTGAAGCGGGCAGACGCAGCGGCGATTTGATAACGACGGCCTTAGCAATAGAAATTTTATTTTTAGGGTTGGCTACAACGGCTATTTTGCGTAAGGAAAAGTGGAGTGCTTCCTGGAGCATAACTTCAATAATTTTATTGTCTCTTCTTATTCCGCTAGGCTATCTTTTAGGGATCTCTCTTATGCACTTTCTTCCGGCAAGCGCTCTTACAGGAGTGATTGCCTTTGGAATTGCAGCTCTTCTCTTCCTTGTCACTGAGGAGCTTCTACTAGAGGCTCACGAAATTCCTGATAGACTGTGGGTCACTGCTTGCTTTTTTATCGGGTTTTTAGTGATTGTTCTCTTGGAAGTTTGAGATTTTATTTTCATATTGTTATGATTGTTTCCTTTGATAGGAGTGAAAGTATGGCCAAACTGATCTTGATGCGACATGGGGAATCGGAGTGGAATAAACAAAATCTCTTTACAGGCTGGGTTGATGTTCCTCTATCTGTAAAAGGAGTCAATGAGGCGATTGAGGGAGGAAAGTTAATTCAAGATATTCCTATCGATATCATTGTGACCACAACACTGATTAGAGCGCAGATGACAGCAATGCTTGCAATGCTTCATCACCACTCAAAAAAAGTTCCTGTGGTTGTGCATGATGGCGAAGGGAAGTTAGGGGAATGGAGTCAAATTTATAGCGAAGAAACACGCGCCAAATGCATTCCTGTTCTCCGTTGTTGGGAGTTGAACGAACGGATGTATGGCGAGCTTCAGGGTTTGAATAAGGCTGAAACTGCAGAAAAATTCGGTGCGGACCAAGTGAAATTATGGCGACGAAGTTTCGATACTCCTCCTCCAAACGGAGAAAGTTTAAAAATGACTGCGGAAAGATCGATTCCTTATTTTGAGGAGCAGATTGTCCCAATGTTAGAAAAAGGAATGAGTGTGTTGGTATCCGCACATGGCAATTCATTAAGGTCTATCATCATGGATCTCGATGGGTTGAGCGAAGATGAG